>NZ_JADBTX010000109.1:0-8153 GCF_020245945.1 Microcystis sp. M015S2 | reverse complement strand
CTCTAAGACTTTCTGGTATAGTTCACTTATCATTTTCGTTATTTAGGTCATATATAGTAAATATGACTTATCTTTTTTGGGAGTCTGTGTCTGTATTCCATGCTACATAAGCTTTTCAGCTTGCTTGTCCCCCTGTCAGGGGTTTTAGTTCAATTTCCCCACTTCCCCACCTCCCCAATTCATAATTCATAATTCATAATTCATAATTCCCACTCCCCCCACACCCTACACCCTACACCCCACACCCTACACCCCACACCCTCACTGATAACTGATTACTGTTTACTGATAACTGATAGAGGATTTCACCTCTAAAAAATAGCGTCGATACAATTCATAGCCTGGTACTACTTTATCTCCTGATTGTTTGAGTAGTCCCATACTGCTGAGTTTGTAAGCGAGAATTGGGTCTAATTGTACGGGTTCCACCGCGCTCATCACCCGGTCGAGGGCTTTTGCTAGTTCCGGCTGTTGTTCTAATACTGCCCAATGGCGCCGCAGGTGATGGGCATAAATCCCCGTGACGGAGGTGGCACTGGTTAATATTTGCGTCATGGTTATTTCCTCCCGACTGAGATAGTAGAGGGCAGTTTGTACCAAAGCTGGATGTCCTCCCACTAGCTCCATCAATTGTTTGACTTTTTCCTGATTTTCCCAGGTGAGTTGATAACGTTGGGCTAATTGTAATACCTCCTCAAGACTAAAATGACTTAACTGTGCGGGGAATCCCACGTTAAAGGGGGATTGATTGAGCTGCAGGGGAACATAAATTTCTGTGGAATGGACGACGATAAGACGGAGTTTTTGCCAGATAGGCAGGGTTTTGGCTTCCTCGTACCAAGAACGCAGCAGCGGTAAAAAATCCTTGGCCACTTGGGGATGTTCAAAAATCTGATTAAGTTCATCGAGAGCGAGGACAATGGGGGCGGTAATCGATTCAAGCAGATAGTCTTGAATGTAAACCGTACAGCTAATCTTGCTGCCTAAATCCTCATCCCAATACTCATCTAATTGCGGTTTTAACTGTAGTTGACGGGCGGCATTGGCACACAACCAGCGCAAAAATTGGTTTAAATCACTCAAAATGGCCTGGTCCACCTGTTCTAAGTTCAAACTCACCGTGCGGTAGCCTTGCTGTTTGGCAAAATCGAGCATTCTCAAAAGCAGGGAAGTTTTGCCCATTTCTTTCGGGGCTTTTATCCGCACTAAAGCCCCCGGTTTCTTGATTTCCTGCCTTATCTGTTCTTCCAGGGGAAGACGTTCTAAATAAAATGGGGAACCAAGGGGAACTGCCCCATTGGGATAGGGGGGTAATGTGTCCAATTTTTCGCTCTTGGATGGAGAATTAACCGGAATTTTGTCTTGAGGGGGTGCTGTTAGCTGAAAATTCAGGGCGGCGATTTCTTGCCAGTCTAGGGATAATCGATGACAAATTTGGGCAAAAGTGGCTTGTTCTACCGGTTTACCGGTCAGGAAGTTGCTGACAATAGCCAGACTAAATTCAGCTTCTTTAGCTAAGGATCGTTGACTGCTAAAGCCCTGCTTTCTCACGGCTAATTTAACTTGATTGAGGCAGTGTTGTTGTACTCTTAGATAGCCCGACATGGAATCTCTCATAAGTGGGGAATTATGAATTATGAATTATGAATGGTTCTTCGGTTCCTGCTATGCAATTTTTGTCAATTGTTTTCTATCTAGAACGAACTAATCAATTAAGTCTCTTGCCAGATAAGGATTTAGTCGATTTATGCCACCCGATCAAACCATACCAAGTAACGAAGAACCATAAAAATAATCTCCTGACTCCTGAATTCTGTCTCCTGACTCCTGAATTCTAACCCAATGGTAGATGTTGGATTTTGCAGGAGTTCTATTTTTCGACAAAGATAAGCAAAAATTATCTATTGACTCCAAAAACTTGAGAATATTTAAATTAACATTTCGCAATATTTACAAATTCTTAAGAATTAATTGAGAAAGATTTTTATTTAACGACGGTGTTGCAATGGTTACAGCGATTTGATAGAATTTCATAATGGGTTTTTCTGTGCTTTTTTAAGCTGCAATGGTTGAAACCCTTGCCACACCTACAAGGTAATCCTAATTAAGACGGGTAAATCAGTCAATTTCACCCACAACGATGATCTTTTTTTTGTGTAGTTTTATTGCAAAAAAAAAGTTTTTTTGACAAAAAGCACAAAGTATGAATTATGAATTATGAATTATGGTTCTTCGGTTTGTCCTATGCAACCTACCTAATCTTAAGAATAAGCACTTTAAATGCGTCTTAGCTTAACTGATAACTGATAACTGATAACTGATTTTAACCCGATAATTTAGTCAACAACGCCAAGAATTTTTTACTATTAGGAGTCAAGAGAGTTCGACGATAGGCATCGGCAGCTTTTTTAATCGCTTCCGCTTGGGTGGGATAGGGATGAATAACAATAGAGAGTTTACGCAGTCCGATTTGAGCAACTATAGCGGTGGTAATTTCAGAAATCATCTCACCGGCGTGAGCGGCGACAATAGTAGCTCCTAAAATTTGGTCGGAACCTTGTTTGTGAATAATTTTTAAAAAACCGTCCGTTTCGCCATCAGCGATAGCTCGATCGACTATACTCAAAGGAATTTTAATAGTATTAGTGACCAATCCCCGGGTCTGTGCCTGGGTTTCATCCATGCCGACACGAGCGATTTCTGGGTCAGTGTAAGTGACCCAAGGCATAACTAAATTACTCAGCTTATAGCGTCCGAAACCGAAGGGAGAAAAGAGGGTATTTTTAATCACAATACGGGCGGCCGCATCGGCGGCATGGGTAAATTTCCAATCCATACAGATATCTCCAGCAGCATAAATTTTCGGGTTAGTAGTTTGCAGATAATCATTAACTTTGACTCCCCGACGAGTATCGTATTCCACGGCCACTGCTTCTAAATTTAATCCTGACAGATTAGGCTCCCGGCCGGCAGCGACTAAAATCTCATCGACGGTGATAGTTGCTCCTTGACCGTTGCTAGTATATTCAATGGTTTTACCCCGCTCATTTTTTGTCACCCGTTCAATTTGACAGGAGAGAATTAACTGCATTCCTTCCCGCAGCAAAGTATTCTCAAGAATTTCGGTCGCTTCTCGGTCTTCTTTATTCAACAGATGGGAATGATTATGAAATAAAATCACCTGTGCGCCTAACCGTTGAAAAGCTTGGGCTAATTCACAACCAATCGGCCCGCCACCGATAACAGCTAATCGGGGAGGTAATTCTGTTAGGGAAAAAATTGTTTCATTGGTATAAAATCCCGCCGCTTTTAGTCCGGGTATATCGGGATGAAAAGCCCTAGCACCAGTGGCAATGACAGCTTTTTTATAAGCGAGGGTTTTTCCGGTCACTTCCACAGCATTTTGTCCTAAAAAACGAGCACTACCCAAGAAGACATCGATACCTAGTTTTTGGAAACGTTGCACCGAATCATTATGGCTAATATCGGCGCGAATTTGCCGCATTCTGGTCATGACTCTGGCAAAATCTACCCTAGTATCCCCAATATCAATTCCTAATTTTTTGGCTTTCTCAATTTCCCCGATAATTCTAGAGGAACGAATCAGACATTTAGAAGGAATACAACCGAAATTGAGGCAATCTCCCCCCATTAAGTGTTTTTCCACTAAAGCCACTTTTAAACCTATATCTAAACCCGCAGCCCCTGCCGCTACGACTAAACCCGCAGTACCCGCACCGATGACAACTAAATCATAACAATATTGGGGTTGGGGATTGAGCCAATCGGCAGGATGAACATAATTAACTAATTTTTGATTATGTTCGTCCATGGGGAGAATATTAACTTCACTGGAGCTATTTTGAAACATAGTGAACTACCTCGACTCCCTAGGCGCAGTTGTCAAGACTTCGGAATTTACAGGGGAATGCCTCAAGACAGATTTACATCCACCTTTTTGACTTACTTCTCCTCTTTGAGCAGTGGTCCGAGTTCCTGAGACCAATAATTTTCTGATGCCTTCTGCTCTCATTTTTTTATCTGCATTTTCGTCTCTATCGTGATGTGTACCACAGCTTGGACAAGTCCATTTTCTAACGTCTAATGGCATATCAGACATTTGATAGAGACAAAGAGAACAGGTTTTAGAGCTAGGGAAAAATCTATCAATCTCCATCAATAAACCGCCTTTATTCTGTAGTTTATAGTCAATAAATTTCCCTCTTGACCAAGTTGGTAGAGCAAGTCTCTTGGTTCTATGTTAGTTGTTGTTGTATTAATCGGACAAAACCTGATGAGCCTTTCTCTGTCAACTCTTAAGGAGTCGTGCGTTTTATTTTTCAATTGGGGATTTAAGAGCCAATTTTAAAGGCTTCTAGAAATAAACTATAGGTGATACCAATTTTTAGTAAATTGAGAGATTCTCGCAGAATCGGTGCTGGTTTAGCCTGGGAACTTTTTCGGTAAACAATCCGGCTAGTCGCCTCCGTAAACAGCAGTAATAAACCGGCAGCGGTGACATCCCATTGAGCAGTTTGACCGGCAGTGGTGACAATTGCTTGACCAGAAAAAACTCCAAATAAAACACAAATTAGCTGGAGGGAAATCCGCCGCCAAGGATTACCAAAAAAGCTATTAAACCGGCTGCTGGTGACATTAGCCAGCGTACTTAAACGGGTGCGTTGCATGGTCATATTTATTTAGAAGTAATACGATTAAGAAGCCACAAAGAGGTAACAATACCGGTAAAGTGAGCGAGAATTGTATTAGTATTAGCCTGCACAATTAACAGGTCAACGGAATTAACAAATTGACTGGGGTTAGAGGCAACATTAAAAGTACCTTGGGGAACATTGAGGGATTTAATTAAGACGATTCCCGCCAAGGCTTGCGCTCCCAAAATGGTTAAAAACATCCCGATAATATTAGCGATTAAACCCTGACGGATTAATTGAATAGTATCGGATTTTTTCGGGCGACTATCTTGATCAACCCTCAACATTTGACGGGCAATTTTCATGTAACGAGAGGAAAAGAAAATGGCGACCACCAAAAAACCAGCCCCACCAATGGCACATAAAACACCGATTTCAATACCGGAAGTGCGTTGTCTCGTCCCTAATAAACTAGCGGTAGCAATGAGCAATAAAACCCCTGAAATTACGCCTAGGACAATCTGCGTCCAAAAACCGATTCTTCCCTGACGTAAAAGGATATTAGCAGCCCGTTGGACGGCTGGAGGCAAGGAATAAAGATCAGAATCTCTAGGGGTGGATATATTGGTAATTTCTGATTGTTTGTCTCTCATCGGGGTTAAGCTAGGGATTGGGTAAATCTGGTCTTGATCTATTTTCGTCTTTTTTTTTGCCCATGGCTAGAGATTTAATAAACCTCTGGCATAATTAATTTTTCAGGGTTCAAAGACGGCAAAAATAATGATTAAATGGACTAAAATCTGTAAATAGACCATTTAATTGATTATTATTCATTCTTAATTCTCCTGACTACTGACTACTGGCTACTGACTCCTCACCCTAACAACAATTTTTGATTTTTACAAGCGGTCTAATTTTGGCACTGACTGGCTATCTGTTTAGCTTCTACCTGTAAACGCTGGGCCATGCGAAACATTTCTTGACCGGTGTGGAGAGAGCGATCATCGTAGTTAAGGGTAAAGGTTTCCAATTCTTCTAGTCCGTCAGTGAGATGATTGAGACAGTAATAAAGAGAAGCGGCCACTTTGGCCATTTTGGCAGGATTAGGCCGTTGGCAAAAGAGGGTTTTGGCTCGATCGAGATTTTGGCGACAGGTTTCTAGATAGTCTTGAAAAACAGCCATTAACTGATCATCGAAGGGATCGGCGGATAGGTGATTGATCTGACCTTTGAGAGGCCGGATAATTTGACCGATCAGGCGATTAATCGGGCTATAGGTCTGTTTATACCACTGTTTGACCAGGGCTTCGTCTTCCTGGACCGTTTCTTTGTAACGATGATAATTTGCTTGGGCGGTGGCGGTGCGTTGGGCGCGTTTTTCGGGAGAATTGGCGATTAGTTGGTTATCGTAGTCCTTTCTTAGTCTCGGATCGCTTAGGATCTCGTAGGCGGCGTTAATAGCGACGATTTTATCGTGACTGGCACTATCGTTTTGACTATCGGGATGGAATTGTCTGGCTAAACGCCGATAGGCCCGTTTAATCTCCTCAGGGGTCGATTTATGGCTGATTTCTAAGGTTTGGTAGTGGTTGCCGGTCATGAGCGCAAGCGATCGATCTGTCTTTTGTTATTATCGACCATGGTTAACGCGGCGGAGAAGGAGAATTGTCGAGAGTGGGAAAGTGGGGAGGTGGGGTGTGGGGTGTGGGAAGAATACATAAAAATAATCTCCTGTCTCCTGAATACTGACTTCTGACTCCCGACTCCTGACTTCTAACCCCATGTTGGACAAAGATAAGCAAAAATTATCTATTGACTCCAAAAACTTGAGAATATTTAAATTAACATTCCGCAATATTTATAAATTCTTAAGAATTAATTGAGAAAGATTTTTATTTAACAACGATTTTACAATGGTTACAGCGATTTGATAGAATTTCATAGTGGGTTACTCTGTGCTTTTTTGGGTGACAAGGGTTGAAACTCTTGCCACACCTACAAGGTAATCCTAATTAAGACGGGTAAATTAGTCAATTTCACCCACAACGATGATCTTTTTTTTATGTAGTTTTATTACAAAGAAAAAGTTTTTTTGACAAAAAGCACAAAGTATGAATTATGAATTATGAATTGGGGAGAAGGGAGGGGGAGAGGGGGAGAAGGGAGAATAAATAAAAATAATCTTCAGAATTCTGAATTGAGAATACTGACAAAATTGGCAATAATTAGACAAAAGGATTGATTTCAGGGATATCCTGGATCGAGGGTAAGTCTATTTGGCCCGATCGCTCTTGTGTAAGATAATAGGGACAATGAAGTTGACAATCGGGACGATGGGGAAAATCGACTAAATCATTTTGGTATGCTGATAGATAGCGATCGAGATCCTTCAATAAACGGCGTAAATCCCGTCCTGTCCGTTGGTGTAGTTTGCGATTATAGTTAAAAGTAATTTGTTCGGGGTTGCGGGGTAACTGCACAAACCAATAGGTCATCGATAAACTATCAAGAGGATAAGCAGAAGTTTCTGCCAACACATACAGATAAAGTCTCGTCTGCCAATTTTTGGCTAGTTTGTCGGCATCGATAGGTTTTAAGTAGGTTTTCCAGTCAAAAATTACCGCTCGATCGCTCTCTAGTAAAATTAAATCATAGATAACCGTTAATAAATAATTACCCACAGTTAAACTGCGACAATGTTCCGCTTCTCGATTAGCTTCTCCTGGATTTTGGGCAATTGCCGGGGCAGCCTTTAATAGGGCTGTTAAACAATGTTCTAACTGTTCATTTTCGCGTAATAGGGACGTGATCGGCAGCCCTAATTCCCGCTGCTGTAATAATAGGTGAAACTGACTGCCCCATTCTTGCCTCTCCAATTGCCCGGGGTCGGCCGGTGTGTTAAGTTGCTCTAGATAGACTTTTTGAAATCTCGGTGGACAGGTTTCCAATAGGTTTAAATGGCCCTGGGCAAGACGATAGATATTAGACATGATAGAGTTATCGTTGATAAAACAGGAGTTAGTCTATGGTTTTTGGCTGACAGATGCTAGGAAGGTTGAATAGCCAGAGTATTTAGTAACATTTGATAGACAATACCAAAAGAAATTGATTAGAACAATCTATGCTTAAGAAAAAGGATCATGACGGCCTTTCCCATAAAGATGAAGTGTAACCTAATTTGGTGTTAACGACCGAGGACTGACCCGCCAAAACAAAAACTTCCTATCTCATCATTAAGATCAGCTGCCCGCCTATTTAAATTGCTTGTTGAGATGAGGCACTGTGGCACTCTTGCAACAGTAAAAGGATTGGGAGAGATTGACCTAATCTAAGGATCGGGGGTTAAAATAGGTCTTAGCCTGACAGGGGGACAAGCAAGCTGAAAAGCTTATGTAGCATGGAATACAGACACAGACTCCCAAAAAAGATAAGTCATATTTACTATATATGACCTAAATAACGAAAATGATAAGTGAACTATACCAGAAAGTCTTAGAG
>NZ_JADBTX010000108.1:0-31039 GCF_020245945.1 Microcystis sp. M015S2 | reverse complement strand
TGCCAAATAGTTAAGCACTGTTTCCAGAGTTAAGTCTAAGCGTTCTGAGATTTGTTGCGGGGTTAAACCGAGGTCTTGCAGTAGAGAAATTGTTTTCAATTTTTGCAAGTTTATTCCCTGTTCAATTCCCTGTTCAATTCCATCTCCAAAAGCTTCTTGATAGAAACGAGTTTGTTTTAGGTCTTGTAGTTCTAACATAGCTTCTATTTCCTCTCGACTTTTTTGGGGTAACTTATAAATGATTATCGTTTCGATTAAATCAATGACATTTCTCTGCACTAAGCGATCGCTGACTTCTCTTTGAGCCTGTTTAATTAAAATCTTAGCAGAATTAACAGCTTGACTCTCGCTTTCCGTAACCAATTTGATCAGGGCGATCGCTAAGGAAGGAGTCTCGTCATTTGCCAATTCATCCAGATAGATTCTTTTAATCCTGTCCAAGGATAACAAATCTGCAAATTGCTGGGGATGTTCTCGCTCAATTTCTCGACTAGGATAAATAACAACTATCTGCCAGGGTGACAAAGGTTTATACTGTCTAAGATACAAGAAAAGTTCCGAAAATAATCGATAATATAGGTCTTCATCCTTTTGAAATTGCACTTCTACCAGATAAAAAGGCAAATTTTCCAGATTATCGAGCGGCAAAAATAAACCATCCAATCGAAAAGCTAGTTGTTTGACTTCTTGGGAAGTAAATCGATAATTGCTTACGATAACATCGGGTTGAGCGATTAATTCAAAGAACGAATCGGGAAAATCGAGAAACATTCGATAGAATATGCTGTCAGTTTTCATGCTGTCACAAAATTACCTGTAATTTCCGCTTAATCCGCCAACAAAAGAGAATTAACCTATGATCATCCCATCGTTTCTGCAACCCGGTGCTAAAGTTTCTCTGGTGGCCACCAGTGGCGCCGTCAAGGAATTAGCCGCCCTAGAAAAAGGCGTAGAAATATGGCGATCGAGGGGTTATCAAGTGGAATTTAGCGATAATTGGTCGAATCGTCTCGGTTATCTCGCCGGTAGCGACGAGCAACGTCGTCAAGCTTTAGCCCAAGCATGGCAAGATCCCGATTGTCAAGCAATTCTCTGCGCTAGGGGGGGTTACGGTAGCGCTCGCCTCTTGGAAAATTGGACATGGGCAAAAACTAACCCAAAATGGTTAATCGGTTTTTCCGACGTGACGGGGATTTTATGGAGTTTAGCGAAACAGGGCATCTGTAGCGTTCACGGTCCAGTTTTAACCACCTTAGCCCAAGAAAGTCCCCAATCAATCGATCGCCTCTTTTCTCTCCTAGAAGGTCGTCCTTTAGCCCCTCTTGTCGGTCAAGGTTGGGGTGGGGGCAAAGTGCGGGGACGCTTATTACCAGCTAATTTAACCGTAGCCACCCATCTCCTCGGAACCTCGGTTCAACCCACCCTAGAGGGGGTAATTTTAGCCCTAGAGGACGTAACCGAGGCCCCCTACCGGATCGATCGAATGTTAACTCAGTGGCGAATGCTGGGCATTTTCTCCCAAATTAAAGGCATTGCTCTCGGTCGTTTTAGCCGTTGTCTGGCGGCCCCTGGTAGTGATAGTCAAAGCGTGGAGGAAGTCTTAAAAGAGCGTTTGGGCGATTTCGGTATTGCGGTTATTGCTGAGTTACCTTTCGGTCATGATGGCGATAATGCCGCTTTACCGGTGGGAACAATGGTAGAACTGGACGGGGATCGGGGAATCTTAGAATTTTTCTATCCAGAATGATCCACTTTTTTGATACTATCTTAGAGAAGTGTTAACAAATGTAACAAAAAATTAATTATAGATGAAAGTATTAGTTGTCGGTGCGACGGGAACCCTAGGGCGACAGATCGTGCGTCATGCCATCGATCAGGGACATCAAGTGCGTTGTTTGGTACGCAGTCAGAGAAAAGCGGCTTTTTTGAAGGAATGGGGCGCGGAATTGGTCGGGGGAACCCTGCGGGATAAAAGTACCATTATTCCTGCTTTAGAGGGAATGGACGCGGTGATCGATGCCGCTACGGCCCGGGCGACGGACTCAGCCAGCATTAAACAGGTGGATTGGGATGGTAAAGTTAATCTGATTCAAGCAGCCAAAACCGCCGGAGTAGATCGCTTTATTTTCTTCTCGATTCTCAATGCCGAAAAATATCCCAACGTGCCTTTGATGGAGATAAAACGCTGTACCGAGAAATTTCTAGCAGAATCGGGTTTAAAATATACAATTCTCCGTCCCTGTGGCTTTATGCAGGGTTTAATCGGTCAATACGCCATCCCGATGTTAGATAATCAAACCGTCTGGATCACGGGGGAAAGTACGGCGATCGCCTACATGGACACCCAAGATATCGCTAAATTCGCCGTTCGCGCTTTAGAAGTCCCCGAAACCGTCGGTCAATCCTATCCCGTGGTCGGCAGCAAAGCTTGGAAAGCTGAAGAAATTATCGAAGTTTGCGAACGCTTATCGGGTAAAGAGGGGAAAATTTGGCGTTTACCCATGGGATTACTGCGTTTTATGCGGGGAATAAGCCGTTGTTTCCAATGGACCTATAATATATCTGACAGACTAGCTTTTGCGGAAGTTCTCGCTAGTGGTCAAGCTCTTGATGCCCCCATGGCAGAAGTTTATCAAGTATTTGGCCTTGATCCGAGTCAAACAACTACTTTAGAATCCTATTTACAAGAATACTTTAGCCGCATTCTCAAGAAGCTCAAGGAAATCGACTTCGAGAAACAAAAAGCTCAGAAGAAGAAGAAAACCCCTTTCAAAAAGAAAGCGTGAACCAGCAGTAGGAAAATTTGTCAATGCCCAAAATCGGCATTATTTACAACGATATTAAGCCTATCGCTTGTAAAACAGCCCATCAGATACAAGATCAGCTACTTTCTTTAGGTTGGCAGGTGTTTATGGCTACCGGCAGCGGTGGTCTGCTAGGCCATTCTAAACCCTCTCGTCCCGTTTGTTTTACTCCGATCGATCAGTTAGTCCCCCCCCACTTCGAGCAAGATTTAAGTTTTGCGATCGTGTTGGGGGGCGATGGTACAGTCCTATCAGCGGCCCGGCAGTTGGCCACCCTGAATTTGCCCCTGTTAACGGTCAATACGGGACACATGGGCTTTTTGACCGAAATTTACCTAAATCAGCTTGAACCCGCCTTAGAGCAGGTTTTAGAGGGGAACTACACCATCGAAAATCGCTCGATGATCACGGTGCGACTATTCCGCGAAGATACCCTCCTCTGGGAGGCACTTTCTCTCAATGAGGTGGTCGTCCACCGGGAACCCCTCACCAGTATGTGTCATTTTGAGATTCAAATTGGTGAACACGCACCCGTCGATATCGCTGCCGATGGGGTGATTCTCTCCACTCCTACCGGTTCTACTGCCTATGCTCTCAGCGCCGGCGGCCCAGTAATAACTCCCGATGTGCCGGTATTACAATTAGCCCCCATTTGTCCCCATTCTTTAGCTTCCAGATCCTTGGTATTTTCTGACAAGGAAACTGTGAATATTTTTCCAGCAACTGCTAATCGGATGGTGATGGTAGTGGACGGTAATGGCGGTTCTTATATCTTGCCAGAAGATCGAATTAATGTGCAGAAATCGCCCCACCAAGTCCATTTTATTCGTCTGCAATCGACGGAATTCTTCCGTATCCTCCGGGAAAAGTTGGGTTGGGGTTTACCTCATATTGCTAAACCAACTTCGGTGGAATTACCTTAATCAGTTATCAGTTATCAGTTATTAGTTATTAGTTATCAGATATAATTTTTCAGTTCACTGATTACTGGTTACTGTTTACTGAAAAATCTCCTGACTCCTAAATGGCTGATAGCTGAATTTATGCTCTCTTTTCGTGCCAAGATAGCTTTTTATTTAGAGGATGTCACCACGGCGATCGGACTGACGGTAAATCTGCTTATCTTGGCATTAATTTTACTATCTTTGGGGATTTATGTGGCTCAAACCTATCCCTTATCCGCCACTTGGCAAATGTGGTTACGTCAGCTTGATTGGGGAATTTTAAGCTTATTTTCCCTAGAGTATTTAATTCGGTTTTGGTGTGCGGAATCAAAACTAGGCTTTGTTTTTAATATTTTTTCTATCCTAGATTTATTATCAATTCTGCCCCTATTTTTTGGTTTTTTTGATATTAGGTTTTTTAGAATTTTTCGCTGGTTTAGAATTTTGCGAGTGATTCGTTTTTTTGGTTCCGATCTTTCTATTTTTCAAATTAAAACTTCCGATCAGATAGTATTTACTCGCATATTATTAACTCTATTTTCGATTATTTTTGTCTATGCGGGCTTAATTTATCAGATCGAACACCCGATTAATCCCCAAGTCTATCGGACATTTTTTGATGCTTTTTACTTCGCCGTTGTCACTATGACTACCGTGGGATTTGGGGATGTAACTCCCCTATCTGATAATGGTAAAATGCTGACAGTTTTAATGATTTTAACGGGAGTTTTGTTAATTCCCTTGCAAATTAGCGATCTGACTAAACAAACATTAAAATCTGGCACTCAAATTGATTATCCTTGTCCAGATTGTGGTTTACCCCGTCACGATATAGATGCCAATTTTTGTAAAAACTGTGGCGCAAAACTCTTAAAAAAACCTGATTGAGACTAATTCTGGCCAAAGGTAGGGTGGAGAGATGAGGAAGTGGGGTGTGGGGAATTATGAATTATGAATTATGAATTGGGAAGTGGGGAAGTGGAGCATTTGGCTGAAATTTCCCTAAATCCCTAAACCCCTAAATCCCTATCACCCTATCTCCCGACTCGAAGTCTCGGAGTCTTGGAGTCTCGGAGTCTCCCGACGACCGACGGAATCATCACAATTTACAATTGCTTAATAATTGTTGCCACTGCCGTGATAATATGTCTTGTGGCTCACCTGAGCGTCATAGCTCGGAAAGCAATCCAGATATTGAGATTAGTCTATCGCTGATTTAGGTGTACCTTGTCTGACCCATCGATCGAATCTCCCCCAACCCCAGAAACCAACCCGCCGTCAGATCCGATGCGGGAATACTATCAACTACAAAACACTTTACTGATCACCACCCTGATCTTAAGCGGTCTGATCTTTATACCCGTGTGGCTGTTTTATTCCCTCAATACTGCCCTTAATTACCTATTAGGGGCAATGGTGGGAGTTGTTTACCTAAAACTCCTGGCCGGGGAAGTGGAAAAATTGGGGGTAACGAAAAATCGGGTAGGCAAAAAAGGATTAGCCCTATTCGCTGGACTAATCATCATCGCCAGTCGTTGGCAAGAACTGCACATAGTGCCAGTTTTTTTGGGTTTTTTGACCTATAAAGGGGCGATCATCGTCTATACTCTGCAAACCATCTTCAAGCTGGAGCAGAAAGCCGATTCCTAAACCCTTTGACCGTTAAAAATAACCCTGATTTGCGAACCCGAATCTCTCTAAGGTAGAAATGTTAGACAGTTTAAGTGTGCTTAATTTTTATAGCCTCGCTTCCCTGGAAGTGGGACAACACTGGTACTGGCACATCGGCGGACTAAAAATTCACGGGCAAGTGATCGCGGTCTCCTGGATCGTCTTCGCTATCTTAATCATCGCCTCGATCGCCGCTACCCGCAAAATCCAGAAAGTCCCTAGCGGTATTCAAAACCTCATGGAGTACGTTCTCGAATTTCTGCGCGATTTAGCCAAAAACCAGCTAGGAGAAAAGGAATATCGACCCTGGTTGCCCTTCATCGGCACCCTATTTTTATTTATTTTCGTTTCTAACTGGTTAGGGGCCTTGATTCCTTGGAAGTTAATCGAACTGCCCGAAGGAGAATTAGCCGCCCCCACTAACGACATCAATACCACGGTGGCGTTAGCTCTACTGACTTCCCTCGCTTACTTCTACGCAGGCATCAGTAAAAAAGGACTCGGTTACTTCGCTCACTACCTAGAGCCGATTCCCGTGCTATTACCGATCAAAATTTTAGAAGACTTTACCAAACCCCTCTCCCTCAGCTTCCGTCTTTTCGGAAACATCCTCGCGGACGAGTTGGTAGTGGCCGTATTAGTCTTCCTTGTCCCCCTAGTCGTACCCCTCCCCCTGATGGCTCTCGGTTTATTTACCAGCGCTATTCAGGCCCTTGTCTTCGCCACCCTTGCCGGGGCCTATATCCATGAGGCCCTGGAATCGGAACACGAAGAAGAACACGCTTAAAAGCGAGAGACGAAAACAGAAAAATTTCTTAGGAAAAAGTGTCCAAATAATAGGATAATAACTAAGAAATTATTGGTCGAATTCAGGATGAGCAACTGAATTCCAGGATCGTTCTTTCCCAAAAACTCTTTCGGGAGTTTTGAGCAGAAAACCAGCCATTTTTTACGGCTGAGAACGCGCTCTGTAAACAACAGATTGAAATTGATTAGTAAATAGAGGAAAAAATCACCATGAACCCCACAGTAGCTGCCGCTTCCGTTATCGCCGCCGCCCTCGCCGTTGGTTTAGCCGCTATCGGCCCCGGTGTTGGTCAAGGTACTGCTTCTGGAGAAGCTGTTTCCGGTATCGCCCGTCAACCCGAAGCTGAAGGAAGAATTCGTGGTACCCTTCTCCTCAGCTTGGCATTCATGGAATCCTTAACCATCTACGGCTTGGTTATCGCTCTCGTTTTACTGTTCGCTAACCCCTTCGCCTAATTAAAAAAGCAGTGGGCTATCAGCCCCCAGTCCCCAGCTTGGCGGGCGAGTTTTCAAAACTCTAAAAAAACGCCGAAGCAGCTAACTAAAAAGTCTGGTTTTTGGGACGGAAGGCTGATAGCTAATTAAGGGAATTTTAGTGATTCCCCCTGACTGTTTACTTTTAAAGCAGGGGGATCATCTTCCTTTTTTGAACCTGTCTATAGCTTCTATTTATCAGGAATAAATCAATGTTTGATTTCGATGCCACCCTGCCAGTGATGGCACTACAGTTTATTCTTTTGGCAGTGATCCTGAACGCCGTTTTTTATAAACCCCTCAGTAAAGTTTTAGATGAACGGGCGGAGTATATTCGGCAAACGGAAGGCGGAGCCAAAGAACAACTAGCCAAAACCGAAGCACTGGTACAAGAGTACGAATTGCAATTAACTTCGGCTCGTAAACAATCCCAAGAGATTATCGCCCAAGCGCAAGCTGAGGCCCAAAAACTAGCCAGCGAACGAGTTGCCGCAGCCCAAAAAGAAGCGATCGCCCGTAAAGAAGCCGTCGCCGCCGAAATTGCCCAACAGAAAGAAGAAGCCTTTCGTTCTCTAGAAGGACAAGTGGCCTCTCTTTCCCGTCAAATTCTCGAAAAACTCCTCGGCCCCGAACTCGTTCGCTAAACCCCAGCCCTTGGTTAATAAAAGTGATCAGTAAAAAGATAGAACTCAGTCATCAGAAGTTAGAAGACTGATAACTTACCTCTGATAACTGATAACTGAATAACCTACTCCCCGCCCTCAATAACCATGATCATCGACACAGTTTTATTATTAGCCACGGAGGCGAAGGAAGCGGCAGCAGAAGGATTCGGCATCAACACCGATATCCTAGGAACTAACCTATTTAACCTCTCGATTCTGCTCGGTTTAGTCATCTTCTACGGCCGCAAAGTTCTCGGACAAATCCTCGGAGAACGTCAGTCGAAGATTGCTGAAGCTTTAGCCGAAGCTGAAAACCGGAAAAATATTGCCGCTACCGCCCTCGCCGAAGAACAGAAAAAACTCGCCCTGGCAAAACAAGAGGCCGAAAAAATTATCAATAACGCTCGATCTAGAGCTAAAACTGTCACCGCCGACATCGCCGCCCAAGCCGAACTCGATATTCAAAGAATGCGCGAAAGTGCCGCTAAAGATCTCTCGGCGGAACAGGATCGCGTTTTAGTAGAATTACGCCAAAGAATTACCGCTTTAGCCTTAGCTAATGTGGAATCCCAATTAAGCGCCGGCCTGGAAGAATCGGTACAACAAACCCTAATTGATCGCAGTTTGGCCAACCTAGGAGGTAAATAGATGCAGGGAAGTTTAATCAGTTCAGAAATCGCCGAACCCTACGCCCAAGCATTACTTTCCGTCGCCCAAAGCAGCGGACAATTAGAAGCGATTGGCGGCGAAATTAAATCCCTCTTAGAAATGTGGTCAAATGCCCCCGATCTAAGAGCTTTTATCGGCAATCCCGTCATCAAAGAAGAAGCTAAAAAAGCCGTTCTTTCCCAAGTAATGGGGAGCAGTGCCAATCCCTATTTAACTAACTTCATGATGTTATTAGTCGATAAACGTCGGATTCAATTTTTAGAACCCGTTTGTCAACAATATCTCACCCTGGCTAGAGTGCTGACTAACACCGTTTTAGCGGAAGTTTCCTCGGCCACCGAATTGAACGATAGCCAAAAACAAATCGTCATCGACAAAGTGAAAACCCTGACCGGGGCAAATGTGGTCGAACTGAAAACCAAAGTTGATGGCAGCCTCATCGGTGGTGTGGTGATCAAAGTCGGTTCTCAGGTCTTTGATGCCAGCATTCGCGGTCAACTACAACGCCTCAGCCTCTCCCTGCGCTAAGGTCATCTAATCTCCCTTTTTTGCCGTTTTTTCACCTCCTAATTTTTTACTTTTTCCCAGATTAAACTATGGTAGCTATCAGACCCGACGAAATTAGCACGATTATTCGTCAACAGATCGAATCCTATAACCAAGAAGTACAGGTCTCCAACGTGGGAACCGTCCTGCAAGTGGGTGACGGTACTGCCCGCATCTACGGCCTACAACAGGCCATGTCGGGAGAACTATTAGAATTTGAAGATGGAACCGTCGGCATCGCCCTTAACCTCGAAGAAGATAACGTCGGCGCGGTGTTAATGGGTGACGGTTTCGGGATTAAAGAAGGCGGTACGGTGAAAGCTACCGGTAAAATCGCTCAGGTTCCCGTGGGTGAAGCCTTAGTCGGCCGCGTGGTTGATGCCCTCGGTCGTCCCATCGACGGTAAAGGAGACATACTCGCCAGCGAAACCCGTCTGGTGGAATCCCCCGCCCCCGGTATTGTCGCTCGCAAATCCGTCTGTGAACCGATGCAAACCGGCATTACCGCTATCGATGCCATGATTCCCGTCGGTCGTGGTCAACGGGAGTTAATTATCGGTGACAGAAAAACTGGGAAAACAGCGATCGCCATTGACACAATCATTAACCAGAAAAGCGAAGACGTGATCTGTGTCTATGTCGCCATCGGTCAAAAAGCCTCCACCGTCGCCCAAGTAATCGACACCCTCACCCAAAGAGGCGCCATGGATTACACCGTGGTGGTGGCCGCTAACGCTAACGACCCCGCCACCCTCCAGTATATCGCCCCCTACACCGGAGCTTCGATCGCCGAATACTTCATGTATAAAGGCAAAGCAACCCTAGTTATCTACGATGACCTCACCAAACAGGCTCAAGCTTATCGTCAGCTATCTCTGCTCATGCGTCGTCCTCCCGGTCGTGAAGCTTACCCCGGCGACGTTTTCTATCTCCACTCCCGTTTACTAGAGCGTGCCGCTAAACTCAGCGATGCCCTCGGTGGTGGTAGCATGACCGCCCTGCCGATTATCGAAACCCAGGCCGGTGACGTTTCTGCCTACATTCCCACCAATGTAATTTCGATTACTGACGGTCAGATCTTCCTCTCCACCGACCTCTTTAACGCTGGTTTCCGTCCCGCTATTAACGCTGGTATTTCCGTATCCCGCGTGGGTTCGGCAGCCCAAACGAAAGCGATGAAGAAAGTTGCCGGTAAATTAAAACTGGAATTAGCCCAGTTTGACGAATTAGAAGCTTTTGCTCAATTCGCTTCTGACCTTGATGCGGCAACCCAAGCACAACTGGCTCGCGGTCAACGTCTGCGTCAAATCCTCAAACAACCCCAAAACTTCCCCCTCTCCGTTTGGGAACAGGTCGCAGTGGTTTATGCCGGTTTAAACGGTTATCTCGACGATATCGCCACCGATAAAGTTATCGATTTCTGCGCCGGTTTACGCGAATACCTGAAAACCAGCAAACCTCGCTACGTTGAGATCGTCAGCACTGAAAAACAACTCAACGACGAAGCGGAAGGCCTGCTCAAAGATGGCATCAATGAGTACAAACAGGCTTTCAAGTAAACTTCTGTGAGCTTTAAGCTGTCAGCCTTTTCAGTTATCAGTGACCAGTAAACAGTGATCAGTAAACAGTGATCAGTAAACAGTGAGCGGTAAACAGTGAGCGGTAAACTGCTATTTAATACTGCTCACTTAACACATACTGCTCACTTAAAACTCCAATCTGATAACTGATAACTGATAACTGATAACTGATAACTGATGACTGATGACTGATGACTGATAACTGATAACTGATAACTGAATTATGCCTAATCTCAAAGCGATTCGCGACCAAATTCAATCGGTCAAAAATACCAAAAAAATTACCGAGGCCATGCGTCTGGTGGCGGCCGCAAAAGTGCGCCGCGCCCAAGAACAAGTTCTCTGTACCCGTCCTTTTGCCGATGCCCTCGCTCAGGTACTCTATAATCTCCAAGGTCGTTTGGCCTTTAGTGATGTTAATTTACCCCTGCTGGCCCAACGGGAAGTAAAAACCGTGGCTCTGTTAGTAGTCACAGGCGATCGAGGTCTTTGTGGCGGTTATAATACTAACGTCATCCGTCGTGCCGAACAACGGATGAATGAATTAAAAGAGCAAGGGATTAACTATCAATTAGTGGTTGCCGGCCGAAAAGCGGCACAGTATTTCGAGCGCCGCAATGCTCCCATTGCCGCTAAATTTATTAACCTCGAACAGATTCCCACTGCCGATGAAGCTGGCACTATTGGGGATGAATTGCTTTCCTTATTTTTATCGGAAACAGTCGATCGCGTCGAGTTAATTTATACTCGTTTTATCTCCCTGATCAGTGCCACTCCGGTGATTCAAACCCTGTTACCTTTAACTACCCAAGGTTTAGCGGTACAGGATGACGAGATTTTCCGTTTGGTGACTAAAGAGGGAAAATTTAAGGTACAACGGGAAAAAATGGCCAGCCAACCGGCGCAGGTTTTTCCCCAAGACATGATTTTTGAGCAGAATCCCGTCCAAATCCTCGATTCTCTCCTGCCTTTGTACTTAAATAACCAATTACTGCGCGCTCTCCAGGAATCGGCAGCGAGTGAATTAGCAGCCCGGATGACAGCGATGAGTAACGCCAGCGAGAACGCCAGCGAGTTAATTGGCACTTTAAGCCGTACCTACAACAAAGCGCGTCAAGCCGCTATTACGCAAGAATTGTTAGAAGTAGTAGCGGGAGCCAATGCTCTCTAGGTTTAAGCCAGTTTTTCTTTTAATTATCAGTAGGAGTGATTATTTTCACTCCTTTTTTTATAGTAGCTGGCGTAAAATCCCACACCCTGCCCCACGAAAAACCTTTTCGGCAAACCCCAGATAGCCGTGGTTTAGACTTCTCAGGCCAGAATTAGCTTCAAATAGAGTCGGGGCAATCCCTAATGCCTTTTTTGACATCTTCGGGCCTCTTGAAAAGCCCCATCTCATCCTGTATTGTAAGTCAGCGGAAGAACTATAAATGTCAATCGATTAAGCTAAATCTTAAACTATAATCCTTAAACTATAATCATTACCCGATCGCCCGGTATTGGAGGGACAAAACAACTCGTGAGTATAACTGATTTAATCCAAAAAGGCGGAGTGGCTATGTGGCCGCTGCTTTTTCTGTCTATTTTAGCTCTTAGCACTATTATCGAACGAATTTGGTTTTGGAGTCGCACCCTCCTGAGTGAGGGTCAGATTTTAAATCGCATTATGGAATCCGCCATCCGTAACTGGGATTTGGCCGCAAAAGTCGCTAGGGATTCCCGCAATCACCCCATCGGTAGCTATCTTTATGCTCCCCTGCGCTTAGAAAATCCAGATCCAGAGGTTTTTCACTTTGCCCTCGAGTCAGCTGCCGATGAACAATTATCTCTAATGAAACGGGGCGATAAAATCCTTGAGGCAGTCATCGCCCTTTCTCCCCTGCTAGGATTATTAGGAACGGTACTCGGTTTAATTACCTCTTTGGCCAATATTCAACTGAGTGACCTGGGAACTTCCTCGACGGCAGGAGTAACTTTAGGTATTAGTGAAGCTTTAATTTCCACTGCTACAGGCTTAATTGTCGCTATTTTTAGCCTCGCTTTCTATCGCATTTTTCAAGGACTTTGGTTCAATCAAGCCCGAATTTTTCGCAAGGCTGGCAGTGATTTAGAAATTATCTACCGTCAACGTTGGCTAGATGGAGAAGACCAACAATACTCCCTCAGTGCTAACCTAGAAAAACCTCTCGATCGCTAAATCTCTCCCTAATCACCCATGGCCGAAACTAAATCTCTTAACCACAAAAAGCCAAAAAGTAGCCATATTACGGCTCGTCCGCTCAAATTATGGCATGATCAACACCGCATTCAAGAGGATGTGCAGGTTAATATCATTCCCTTGATTGATGTAATTTTCTGTATTCTTACCTTCTTTATTCTCGGTGCAGTGGGATTGTCTCGCCAACAGGCTATCAGTCTTGATTTACCGAAAGCTAGTACCGCTACCACCCCGATGCGGGAAATGTTGGTGGTTAGTCTCGATGATTTCGGACAACTCTACGTCGAAAAACAGATGGTGACTCGCCTCCAGTTATTCGAGGCAATCAAGAATTATCATCAATATAGTCCCAATGGACTGATGGTACTGAATGCCTCCAGAAATGCCAGTTATAACGAAGTGGTTGGGGTTTTAGATCTACTGCGACAGGTGGGCGGCGATCGCGTGGCTTTAGCGACTCTATCGGGGGAGGCTAACAATCCCACCATGGAAAATAGCAATCCTTTGCCCAATTTGCCGACTAATCCTACCTTACCCGGTTTACCCAATCCTCTGGGCAGAAATTAACTAGGAATGGATGCGATAGCTGAGTAATTGTTCTTCGAGAGCTGCAATGCGATTGTAAGCCGCCGTCAATTGTGCCGTCAATCGGCGAATTTGGATTTCATCGGCAAAAGAATTATCGCCATTGACAGCCGGGGCCTGTTTGCCACCGTGATCCCGGAGAATATCTTTATGATCGTAGAGGCTATTATCCGATAACTCGGAAAAACCAACCATGTCCAGGGATTCTCGCAGGGAATGACTCGATTTATCCTTGGCTAGGATAGCAATTTGCTGGCCGAGGCTTTCGACAATATCCTGTAGACGATCGACTTTCCGATCAAGACTGATAATCTGTTGTTGTAGTCCATTCATGCAATTACCTAGGGATTAAGGAGGCTTCCCCTCTATGCTAGGCTCTGGAGGAGATGGACTATAACAATTTATGATTGATTTAACGATCCCTTTACTGCCCTTAACTAATCTCAACATATTGCCCCGGTCAACCGGCTGCACCCGATAGCACTTCTATTAGAAATTAAGGTAAGCTGTTGAGCAGTAAGCCTCGATTTTAAGGAACTAATTAGGGTTTGCTGAATAAGTACGGGCGAAGCATTCGGATAGAAAATCTACCTTTTCACCGATAGGTTATTGTCCGAATGCTTCGCCCCTACAGGACGCGGGCCGATGAAGACGCAAGGTTTTGAACGACGATTCTCTCAAAATCTTGCACCTGTTTCGCGAGAAAAGCCCCAAAACCTTTACTTTGCCTACATTTCAAATTTATTCAGCAAACCCTAATTATGTTTAAAAATTGGTCTTTCGACGATTGGATGAATCATATCCTTTTTCTGGCTACAATTGTGGCTTTGCTGACGATTTGGCTGGGTAGATAAATAAAAACTATTTTTCTTTCCTTGCTTTACCGAAAATTTGGGTTTCAGGTTCCCCGTCCATTTCACGGCAGGGAGTGTCAAAATAAGAAACAAAACCCTCAGCGATCGATAAGTACCTAAGCAAAATTAATTACACATCTCGATAAAGCTTTTGCCTCTTGCCTATTGCCTCTTGCCTATCTTCACTAGGAAATTTATTTTGCACGACTACTTATGACTGACTCAAGCCCAAAAATTTGTATTCTCGGTGGTGGTTTTGGTGGACTCTATACTGCTTTACGTTTGAGTCAATTGCCTTGGACCGATCAACACACCCCCCAAATTACCTTAATTGATAAAAACGATCGCTTTTTATTTTCTCCCCTTCTCTACGAATTAGTCACCTCAGAACTGCAATCCTGGGAAATTGCTCCCCCTTTCAGCGAATTGCTCGCTAATACCCCCGTTGACTTCCAACAGGGAACCGTCACGGCGATCAATGTTAATAATCATAAAATAACCCTTGACAATCAAAACGATATATGCTATGACCGCCTCGTCATCGCCCTCGGTGGTCAATCTTCCCTTGACTTCCTACCCGGGGCCAGAACCCACGCTATCCCCTTTCGTAGTCTCGAGGATGCCTATCGTCTTCGGGATCGACTCAAAACCCTAGAACAATCCGATCGCGATAAAATCCGGGTCGCCATTATCGGGGGCGGTTATAGCGGCGTAGAATTAGCCTGTAAGCTGGCCGATCGTCTCGGAGAAAGGGGAAGAATTCGTCTGATCGAAAGAAATAGCGATATACTCGGCCCTTCAACCCAATTTAACCGCGACACCGCCAAAAAAGCCCTAGAAAAACGTCTGGTTTGGTTAGACCTCGAAACCACCGTCGCCGATATCCAAGCGGATCGCCTCTCCCTTGACTACAAAGGACAGATCGACAATATCCCCGTTGATCTAATTCTCTGGACCGTTAGCCCGATCGCCTCCCCACTGCTCGCTAATTTGCCAATATCACATAGTGAGCGCAAATTACTAAAAGTTAATCAATATTTACAAACTGTCGAAAACCCCAGCATCTACGCGATCGGCGATGCGGCCGATAGTCGCGACCAAGACGATAAACCATACGCTGCCACGGCCCAAGTGGCCCTTCAACAGTCCGACTACTGCGCTTGGAATATTTGGGCGAGTTTCCACGATAAACCGGCTTTACCCTTCCGTTATCAACCTTTAGGCGAAATGTTGACCCTCGGAGTCGATGAAGCTACTATTAGCGGTTTAGGACTAGAATTAGCCGGTCCCCTTGCCCATCTTACCCGTCGCTTAGTCTATCTCTACCGTCTGCCCACCCTTAACCATCAAATCGCCGTAGCATTCAACTGGATTACCCAACCGCTTCTATCCCTCATTTCTGAGTAACAGTTGCAGGGACAGAGGATAATTAAAGTGACTTTTTTTACTCTAGTTACTTGTCCCTTCGATTGCTATATTGACTGTATCAATTACCCTCCTAATTTACAAAACAATTATGAGCATTAAAAGCTGGCTGAAAAATTTGATTCATGAATTGAGTCTTGAGACTTACAAGAAAGTTTCCCCCGATTCCTTCCCTGCTGGTTGGGATGTGGCCTCAGATATAGAAAGAATTTGTCATCACCAGCAACCAAAGATTATTTTTGATGTCGGGGCCAATATTGGACAAACAGGCAGTTACTTTCATCAAAAATTTCCTCAAGCTGATATTCTTTGTTTCGAGCCAATCAAGGAAACTTTTACCCAATTATCTCAAAAATTTGCTGATAATCAGCGAATTCGCTGTTTTCCGATCGCTTTAGGCGAGCAACCTTCAGAAAAAACAATTATTTTAAACTCTAATTCTCAACAAAACTCCCTCAGCGAGGCCTTAAACCGGCCCGTAGGGGAGAATCAAGGCCAATCCACCGACAAAACAGAAACAATTACAATTGATAGCTTAGATAATTTTTGTCAAGATCAGGGGATAGATAGGATAGACCTGCTTAAAATGGATACAGAGGGTTATGAGCTACAGGTTTTAGCCGGAGCAACCAATTTTCTAGAAGAAAGAAAAATTGCCATGATTCTTTCAGAAGTTGGGTTTCGTCCCTCCGATTTTCGCCATACATTTTTTACCAAAATTTACGACCAATTGTATCAACAAGGCTTTCGTTTTAATGGTCTATACGATTTATCCTATTGGTCTCCCTATCCCTATGAAGGACTAATTTACTGTAACGCTTTATTCGTCAATGCCAATCTGATCAAAAATCGCTTTTACTAAGAATCTGGCCAAGAACAAAGATATTCCTCCACTAATAAACTATCTCGATCGGTCAATTCCTGACCATCGAGACGATTTAAAAGTATTACTGCACCAAATAACTGATTATTAACCCTAATTGGCACAGCTAAAGCCGTTTTTATCCCCAAAGCCACCGCTATATCCTGACGAATGCGATTATCTCCTAGAGTTTGTCCTACCACCACCGGACAACTATTCTGGTAAACCACCGTACACAATCCCGACGTGGCAATATCACCCCTTTTGCCGACAATTGCCTGGCTGTTTTTACCCGCACCCGCGCGATAATAAATACTATCACCGTCAAATTCGGCAATGATAACCGTTTCTGTTGGAATTAAACCTAAAATTTCTTCAGCAATGCGATCGAGATTAGTTAATTTTTCCATAATGGGTTAGGGGTTGAGGAAATAGAGTGTTATACTCAAAAAAACAGCAATTCATTAACTTTAGTCTATAGTTTGTGAACTGAAGTCACTAACCCCGCCCTAAAAGGGACGGAGCTTGCCTAAACCAATTTAGGCGACGCAAGTAGAGACTACCGCATCGAGACACAATCTGGCACAGACCTCCGAATACTTCCCTAGTTCGGATTCCCTCTCAGCTTTATTGGTAAAGCGTTGTTAGACAAGACATCTTGATTGTGTTGCGGGAAGGGACTTTAACTTTACTCTTAAGGATTATCTCCATGGCAAGAGTTCCTGTTATCTCAAAAGACGGAAACCCGTTGATGCCCACCAAACCCAGTCGGGCTAGACGGTGGATTAAAGAAGGAAAAGCTATCGGCAAATTCAACGACTTAGGTATTTTCTATGTCCAGCTAATCGATGAACCTTCCGATAGTAAAACCCAACCGATTGCTATTGGTATTGACCAGGGGAAATTATTCTCTGGAATTGGTGTTCAATCCTCTCTTTTTACTCTTTGGAAGGCTCACTTAGAACTTCCTTTTAAACGAGTAAAAGAGCGCATGGACAATAGACGGTTAATGCGAAAAGGACGTAGAGGAAGACGGATTAACCGCCAACTTCCTTTTAATCTAAGAGCGCATCGACAAAAACGATTCTCAAATAGAAGACAAGGAAAATTAGCTCCCTCAATCAGAGCTAATCGTCAACTTGAACTTCGAGTCGTTTCCGAACTAACCAAAATCTATCCAATTACCGATATTTACTTTGAGTACATCAAAGCCGATATTGATCTAACTTCTGGTAGAAAAGGAGCTAAGTCTGGAAAAGGTTTCTCGTCGGTTATGGTCGGACAGAAATGGGCGATTGAGCAACTATCTCAATTGGCAAAAGTCCATACTCGCTTTGGTTGGCAAACCTCTAATCTCAGAAAATATTTGCGACTAGAAAAGTCCAAAAATAAAGCAGAACAATCACCAGAAAGTCATGCTAAGGATGGCATTGCTAAGAGGGAGGGAGCATCTCACCTTTGTAACCCCTAAATCAGGTTTTATGTCAAGCTATTTTGAAAGCCTTGCTAGAAACCAGTTTTAGGGACAAGTATAATTACTCACTTGCATAAATGAGATACTCCCAAAGAGGGATATTTATGAAGTGGAATCTGACCTGCGGAATGTTAGATATAATCTAATTATGTACTAAAAACAGGAAATTCATGACAAATATTCACTCGATCATCGGTATATTCCCCTCCAATGAAGAAGCAGACATAGTTGTAAGGTGGTAAACGACGTAAATGTGGCTCTACCACAAGACATGGGTTCCGTAAAGGAGATTTAATTTCTTCTCCCAAAGGAATTGATTATGTTAGTGGAGATACCGAAAAACAGCTATCTGTAAGCGATGCCAATGGTCAACGATTGGGACAGATAACTGTTAGTAAGATTCAGTTAATTCGTCGTTCTAACGGTTTAATTGTTTCTCACTAACTTATGTAAAGCCGCCCTCCGCTATCGCTAAAGGGCGGGGTTTCAGACCCAGTTTTTCGATGAAAGCCCTGTTACTCTACCCTGAGTTTCCCCAGTCTTTCTGGTCTTACGATCGCTTTATGGAAATCGCGGGACTGAAAGCCACCATTCCACCCCTCGGCATCATTACTGTCGCCGCCCTCCTCCCCCAAAACTGGGAGATTCGATTTTATGATCGCAACGTCAATCCTGAAACAGAAGCCGATTGGGAGTGGTGTGAGTTGGTTATCCTCTCTGCCATGTTGGTCCAGAAGCCAGATTTTCAAGCTCTAATTCAAAAAGCCGTGCAGTTAGGCAAAAAAGTCGCCGTTGGCGGTCCCTACCCCACCTCTGTCCCCCAGGATGCCCTGGATTCTGGAGCGAACTATCTCATTTTGGATGAGGGAGAGTTAACCGTTCCCCTGTTTTTGGAGGCGATCGCTCAAGGTCAAAGCCAGGGAATTTTCCGCTCTGGGGACAAGCCAGACGTGACCCTCAGCCCCATCCCCCGCTTCGACCTGCTTCAGCGAGACGATTACTTAATGATGGCAGTGCAATTCTCTCGCGGCTGTCCTTTTAACTGCGAATTTTGCGACATTATTTCCCTCTACGGGCGCAAACCTCGTACTAAAGAGCCGAGTCAGATTTTAGCAGAGTTGCAGACTCTCTACGACCTAGGCTGGCGCGGTTCGTTGTTCATCGTCGATGACAACTTTATTGGCAATCAGCGCAACGTCAAACGCTTTCTCAGAGACTTGATTCCCTGGATGAAGCAGCACGACTATCCCTTCACCTTTATTACTGAAGCCTCGGTCAATTTGGCAGAGGATGATGAATTGTTAAGCCTGATGGCTGAGGCGGGGTTTTATTCTGTCTTTCTGGGGATTGAAACTCCTGACCAAGATAGTCTGCAAGTGACGCGCAAACTGCAAAATACTCGCAATCCACTGGTGGAAGCCTGTCGTAAGATTAATGCAGCCGGTTTGCTAATCTATGCTGGATTTATCTTGGGGTTTGATGGAGAGCGCTCTGGTGCGGGGGAAAGGATTCAAGCCTTTGTGGAAGAAACCAGTATTCCTCAGCCCATGTTAGGAATTCTCCAATCTTTGCCGAATACGGCTCTTTGGCATCGTCTCAAACGGGAACAGCGTTTAGTTGAGGGTGACAGCATCCATCCGACGGGAGATCAGAATAGCTTGATGAATTTTATCCCCACCCGCCCGATTGCCGAAATTGCCAGAGAGTATGTCGAAGGCTTCTGGACGCTGTACGAACCCAGCCACTATCTCCGACGCTGTTTCCAACAATGTCTCGGTCTGGGTTTGCAGTCAAAACACAAGCAAACCATGCAATTTCCCGTGGGGAAGGGGTTACGGCTAATTACCCAGTTAATCTGGCATCAGGGTATCCGCCGAGCGGACATTCGGGGACAGTTTTGGCGGCAATTATGGACGATTTGGCAAAAAAAGCCCCAAGTTCTCAATCTGTATTTAGGTCTGTGCGCGGCGGGAGAACATTTTTGGGAGTACCGGGCCTTAGCCAGAGAACGGATTACTCAACAACTAGGCTACGATCCCTTAGAAGTTTCTGGTCGTCCCAACCAGAACTGATTCTGACTCGATAGGGAGGATTGGATTGTATGGTCAAGAGATCGCTCCAGGCTTCCCCTTCGGGAATTAAACAGGCTAAACGAGCCTTTGCGCTCACGGGGTGGACTCAGGAAAATCTAGCAGGGGAAGTGAACTTAAAGACCCGCCAGCCGATTTGGCGGTTTTTCACAGGAAAACCCGTTGATCGCCAGGTTTTCCTGGAAATTTGTTCGATTCTGGATTTGGATTGGCGGGAGATTGCCCTCGCTCCGCCCGCAGAATTTCCTGAACCAGGAGAACTGGCGAAAACTAATATTGATGCTCTGGTGCAAGAGGTGCGAGCGCGACGCCTGGACACCATCCAAAACCAGTGCGGCATCTTGCAGTTACTAGACATCAGCCATCCGGTCAACATTGATGACATCTATGTGGATGTCAATATTTTGGCGGAAATTGCCAGTCAACAGTGGGTGGAGATTGCCGATTGGCAAAACTTGGGTCCTGCTGAATTCGAGCGCGTCGGTTTGGGAGAGGTTGAGCAGAAGCAAATACCCGGAATGCAGGCTGTTGAAACTTACTCAAAGCTTAGAGTTTTGGGCAGGCCGGGGGTTGGCAAAACTACCTTTTTGCAACATCTGGCGATTCAGTGCAACCAAGGCGAGTTTGCGGCGAATCAAGTGCCGATTTTTATCTTATTGAGAGAATTTGCCGAGGAGTCCAGTCCCAGTGGTGAATTTAGCCTGTTCAACTACATCCGTCAGGCATTGCTCACCTCGGGAATTTCCAACCCATCTGTGCTGGAAACCTTACTGCAAGCGGGCAGAGTCCTGCTGTTGCTCGATGGCATGGATGAAGTTCTCAACCAGGACATTACAGCAGTTCTGAGAGAAATTCGCCAATTCTCAGAAAAGTATCATCGCAATCGATTTGTAGTAACCTGTCGCACCGCTGCCCAAAAACTCCAGATTCGAGGTTTCACTGATGTAGAAATTGCCCCCTTTACCCAGGCACAAATCAGCACCTTCGCGCAAAAGTGGTTTGTGGCACTGAGCAAAACGACTGCTCAAGCGGGGCAGGAGCAGTCGGCTGAGTTTATGCAGAAGTTGGACTTGCCGGAAAACTGGCAATTTCGGCAACTGGTGGTGACACCTCTGTTTCTGCATCTCGCCTGCTGGGTGTTTCAGGGTCAAGGGAAATTTCCGAGCAAGCGGGCTGAGTTTTATAAACAAGGGCTGGATTTGCTGCTGGGTAAATGGGATGAAGCTCGAGGAGTCGAACGCGATCAGGTTTACCGGGGGTTTTTATTGCCCCAAAAATTGAGGCTGTTGAGCCAGCTTGCAGCAGTGACTTTTGAACAGGGGCAGTATTTTTTTGAGCAACGCACGATTGAGCAATACATTGGCGACTATTTGCGGAATTTGCCAGGTGCAACCCTGGAAGCAGAGGAACTCCAACTCGAAAGCGAAGCCATGCTGAAAGCGATCGAGGCACAGCATGGAATCCTCACAGAAAGGGCGCGAGGCATTTTTTCATTTTCTTATCTGGCATTTCAAGAATACTTCACGGCTCGAAAAATAGTTGCCAGCCATAATTTGCAGGCATTAGAACAAGCACTGGGAGGGTTGGTGAGTCACATCACCGATTCCCACTGGCGCGAAGTCTTCTTGTTAACGGCTGCCATGTTGCGAAGTGCAGATGCGCTGGTGCAGTTGATGAAGCAACAAATTGATGCCTTAGTCGCGCAAGACTCCTATCTGCAAGAGTTTTTGAGTTGGGCCAGCCAAAAATCCCAGCAGCTCCCAGACGAAACCAAAGTGGCGACCGCACGCGCATTTTACCTTGCCCTTGCCCAAAGCCCGCATACGGCAGATCGCTTTGCCTTAGCCAGCACGCTCGATCAGGGGATGTTGTTAGACGCGGCGTTGGAGAACTTGCTGGTAGAGTTTGCCATCGACCACAGTCAGGATTTTGCCTATGTCAATGCTTGTAGCGAGGCACTCAACAACATTCTGGTGATGGTTCTGGATGCTGGATTTTATAAGTCTTTGCAACAATTGAGAGACCAACTGCCACCTCGGAGTCAAAACCTGGAACGGCTTCAGGAATGGTGGCAGAAAAACTATTCTGCCTGGGTGGAACAGTTGCGGTGTGCGATCGCCAATTATCGCAATATTCATCATCCCTGGCAGTTTACGACTGAGCAACAGCAGCTGCTCCAACGCTACTATGAGGCCAATCAACTCCTGATCGATTGTTTGAATAGTAACTGCGAAATAACAGCCGCAATCCGGCAAGAAATTGAAGCCACGTTGCTGTTACCTCAAAAGGACTTGGAAGATCGGGAATGGCAAGGAGATTAAATTGATAGACCACTCATTTGGATTTTACGGGTTCGCTTTCTTTGGGATCATCCTGGCGCGATACTTTCTCGTGGCTGGGGGAACCTATTTGTTCTTCTATTCGCCCTTGAGTCAGTCCTTTGTCAATCACAACCTGCGGCATTGGTCTCCCTCTTGGCGATCGATTCAACAAGATATCACGCTCTCGGTTCTTTCGGCGGGGGTGTTTGCGCTGGCGGCGGCTTTCATCATGACAGGATACAGTTGGGGTATTACCCGCTTATACAGCCACCCTCAACAGTATGGGCTGTGTTATTTAGGGGTTAGTTATGGCGCTGTGTTGGTTCTCCAGGATGCCTATTTCTATTTCACCCATCGCTTGTTTCACCACCCGTCACTCTTTCGGTGGTTACACCAGGGGCATCATCGCTCGCGCTATCCTACCCCGTGGACTTCGTTTGCCTTTGACCCACTAGAGGCGATCGTTCAGTCTCTCTTCCTGGTCGGCATTGTCTTTGTCCTTCCCCTGCATTTCATCACGTTAATTGCGGCACTCACCACGATGACGATCTGGGCAGTGTTAAATCATCTTGGGATCGATCGCTTGCCCTCCTCATTTCCCCATCATTGGTTGGGTCGGTGGTTTATTGGTCCTGCCCATCATTCCATTCATCATCGCAAGTACACCGTACATTACGGTCTATATTTCACGTTCTGGGACAAACTCCTCGGAACTCAAGACCCCGATTATGAGCAGAAGTTTGATGAGCGTCTGACGGGTAAAGTCGATGGAGTTTAACTCGTGCATCGCCCGTTACGTTTTGTGTCGTATTCAGGCAATTCATACAGTTTTAATCAATTCACACATCAAATCAAACAACCATCTATCAGGGTAATAGCAGAAGCAGAATTGTTGACTCGACTCAGGTAAGCAGTTCTCAAATCCAACAAATTCAATAAGGAGACTTCATGAATATAAGAGAAACGAACCATCACGTCAGTACGGCAATCGTGAGCTTCATCATACTGCTGTCAGGTGTCCCAGCCGCTCACGCCGCTTTTATCCAAAATACTTTCGGGTTGAGTGGCCCGCATTCAACGATTACATTTGGGTCACAGGACTATCCTGACGGCACCACTATCACCAATCAATACCAAAATCAAGGTGTTGTCTTTTCCCCAAATGTGTTTTATTTTTCTAACAATGGTGGTTCTATCGTACCACCCACCCCCCCTGTTTTTGTTGGTGCTGTCGTCACTAACTTTATACCCAATGATGGTACTGTTGATTCGGTTGTCATATCTTTTACGCAGCCACAAACTGAAGCAGCATTTGCTGTTGGAACACAAAGTGGTACAACAACATATTTTGAAGCTTTTCTAGGCACTAATCTTGTTGATTCATCCGGTGCAACAAATGCCGACTCTTTGTCAAATGACTTCTTCGGATTTAGTGGTATCACATTCGATTCGATAAAAATTTCAGGATCTGTTCGCCTCGTTTTTGCTTTAGATAATATACAACTCCCGACTGCCCCTGTTTCCAGTTCAATTCCTGAACCCTCCTCTATTCTTGGGATTATCGCCTTCGGAACTCTAGGAGCAGGTGCAGTCCTCAAGCGCAAAATTAAACCATCTAAATCCACTGGAAAAGAACTAGAAAAAGATTCCTAACAATCAGAAAACCCCACAAACGCCCCTTCAATAAGAAAATGAAGGGGTTTATTATTGCCTCAGCCTGAATCGAATGTTGATATTGACCATGCGATGCAACTTCAAGCGATACCGCCGCTCTGTTAATTCCTTGACTGATTATTCCAGTTTGGGTATATTGTTGAATGATCCGAATTTCTAAAAGTATGTCGCGGGAAAAACCCTTGTATTGGGTGGCCTCTGCGAAAAAGGACTACCTGACTTTCCCTGCCGAGGTGCAGGACGATATGGGCTATGCCCTTGGTCTAGCGCAGTTGGGGGGTAAACATCCAAAGGCTAAACCTTGGAAGGGTGAAGGGGCAGGAGTATTTGAGATCGTCGAAGATCATCGAGGCGACACTTATCGAGCGGTCTATACTGTGCGCTTCGCTGAAGTTGTTTACGTTCTGCACGCATTCCAGAAAAAGTCGAAGTCTGGAATCAAGACACCTCAAGAGGATGTAAAGCTTATTGTTGAACGTATGAAACGCGCACAAGCGGATTATGAAAGTAGAGGGACAAAATGAGCGATTTGGAAATTACTCGCGGCACCACGAACGTTTTCGCTGACCTTGGTTATCCAGACGCAGTCGAACGGCAGACGAAAACACGCCTAGCCTTGGCCGTTAACGAACTTCTGAAAAGCCGCAAGTTGAAACAGCGGGAGATTGCCATACTGCTTAATATCCCGCAGCCCAAGGTTTCAGCACTAAAAAACTATCGGCTCGATCAATTTTCAGTTGAACGATTGATGGAATTTCTCACGGCATTGAATCAAGACGTGGAGATCGTCATCCGGCCTCGCAGCGATACAAAAGAGGTCGGACATATTTCTGTTCTAGCAGTGCAATAAGAGCAGCAGAGACAAAAAGAGTGGCCTTACCGTCTGTTAAGGGCGGCGCTATTTATTAATAAAAAAAGGTAGTTCTAGTGCATCGCCCGTTACATTTTGTGTCGTATTCAAGCAATTCATACAGACTCAATCAATTCATACAGTAAATCAAGCAACCGCCTGTTACAGTAATGCCAAGAGCAGAATTATCAACTCGAATCAGGAAATTCAATCGCTATAGTTCGCCATACTATAGGATTTACAAAGCTTTTACCGCATAGCGTTGGAGGGAAAAATGACTTTAACTAACCGTAAACGAGCCGTGGGAATCTTCTCTAGCCATCAAGAGGCAGAGAAGGCACTGAATGGATTACGAGATGACGGATTTGCCATGAATGAGGTATCAATCATTGCCAAAGAGCCTGAACGACTGGAGCAGAGCAACCGGATTGGTGAGACACGAGTTCAAGAGCTTACCGAAACAAAAACAACTCATATTGACGAAGGAGCAAAGACCGGGGCAGCGGCAGGCGGAGCCATCGGAGGACTGACAGGCTTGCTGGTTGGGTTGGGCATATTGGCAATTCCTGGAGTGGGCCCCGTCATGTTGGCAGGGGCGGCTGCAACTGCGATCGCTACCACGTTAGCTGGCGGTGCAATCGGGACGGCTACCGGAGGTTTGGTAGGTGGTCTAATTGGTCTAGGAATTCCAGAAGATCGGGCACGAGTCTATCACGATTATGTGGTTCGTGGAGACTACCTGTTGATCGTGGACGGTGCAGATGCTGACATCCTTCAGGCTGAAACAATTCTAAAGCGCCGAGGGATTCGCGAGTGGGAAATTTACAATGCCCTAGCAATTGAAGGCTATGTCGATCCTCCTGCTTCTCGTTTGTAAAATCGGAAATTATTAAAGGATTTGCATCATGAAAAAGATCACAACTTTAATCCTCAGCAGCCTTCTACTGATTGGAACTGTGGCTTGTGGGAACAACGCTAAAACTAGCACCAACGCCCCTTCTTCCACAGAGGAAACGGGGCAAGTTCCTGATACTAAAACAGTCCAAAAGAACCAAAGCGATGCGTCTAGTCAAGTGCGCCGAAATCAACTCAATTCTGATATTCGCGCTCGTGAGCAACGCAACAATCTAACTGGAGGAGATGCGGATCGCGCCAACAGTGACCTTTCCAGTGAAGTTCGCTCTAAGCTAGAAGCCAACATCCCGAAAGGGCAACTTACAGTTTCTGCTAAAGATGGAGCGGTAGTCGTCTCTGGAACCGTAGAAACTCAAGAGCAACTCGACAAAATTGACCCCTTGGTAAAACAAATCAAGGGTGTCAATAGTGTCAAAGTTAAAGCAAAAGTGGCGTTGTCAAATTGAAAGATGCTCCGAATCAGCTTGGAACTGAAATTACTTTGATAGCAAGGATTGCATTGCATCTTTCATATTCTAATCTGACAACGCCGCAAAAGTTGCGGGGAGCATCTCACCTTTGTAACTCCTAAATTAAGTTTTATGTCAAGCTATTTTGAAAGCCTTACCAGAAGCAAGTTTTAGCGACAAGCATAATTACTCACTTGCATAAATGAGATGCTCCCAAGTTGCGCCAGCAGCTCCAGCTAAAAAGAAGTAAACAGAAGATAGCAACTGTAACTAACCTTGAAGACAAGGGGCTTAAGCCCCTTGTCTAATCATTGCTTTAGGACTTACGCATTGACAGAATTTCCGTAGTATGCCTTTGAACTTCAGACTATGGCTTCCAAGTTATTGAGGTCAAGGAAGTTGGATGCTAAATTATTGACAATAAAAGAGCGGATGACCTCAGTAAATAACTCCCTTTGTCAGGAATACCAATTAACAATTTGCGCTTTAAATCGGAGAAATTCTAACTGGGGTTTGCTGAATAATGGTAAAACCCTTTTAAAATAAGGCTTTTGACCTGTTAAAATCCGATGTTCATGCTGCGAAAATCGGATTGGGACCTTCAAAAACCTTGCATTATCCTTTTTTTAGTACATAAACTGGTACAAAAAAAGAGGGCAACAAAGCCTGAAACGACCGGCTACTGACGACCGGCGACCGACTCCTAACCCCACCAACAAACTTTTTGCCGCCAACCCTATTTAGTTCCTAGTTCAACCGAGACTAACCGATTCACATGAGGAGCAAACAAACCCCGAAAGCCCTTGTCTTTAAGGGTATTCATGGTTTCTTTGGCAGCATACCAACTATCTCCTGTGACTGTCTCTGGTTTCAATCCCCAAGCTTTTACTTCGTCCAACATTTCTAAGAAATATTCATGTTTTGTCTGACCCTCCTGTTTATTAACGATTCGATAATTAACGGGAACTGACCTTCCTTTACAATCGGTATAATATCAGGTAACTACGTTAATACCTTTGACTACTTTTTTGTGTTTACCACCAGTAAAAGTAATCGATTAACTCAGCTTTAGCTGGGTGACTATAAGGCTTGTCAATTACCATATCGTCTGTACTGATTGTTCCTCCTTCAAGTTCGATTTGAGGAGCCACTTCATCCAACAAATCCTTGGGTGTATAGTTCTCTCGCCACAATAAAAGATTGACACTGTCATGAGATAAATTGCCCAGAATTTGAGCCAAACGAACACAGCTTATATATTTAGGTTCGCCGAGCAAAAATAGGGTGTAAATAGCCAGATTACATTGAGCAGTTGTTGGCTTCGTAATGTTTCTCATCAGTTGTTCTGTTATAAGAGATGCCCTTGTGTCAGGAAATCAAATCGGAGAGGGTTTTGTCAAGAGTCGAGAGAGAAATTGTATCTAAGACTAACAAAATTAGACCACCCACATTTAAGCCTTTTTGTCAATGCGTAATTTCTATGCTTGCAGAAACGGTATCGTTACATTTTGTGTCGTATTCAAGCAATTCATACAGACTCAATCAATTCATACAGTAAATCAAACAACCACCTGTTACAGTAACACCAGAAGCAGAATTGTTAGCTCAACTTAGGTAAGCAGTTCTCAAATCCAACAAATTCAATAAGGAGAGCATCATGAGCTTAAAAGATAGAACCGAGGCAACCGCCAAAAATATCGAAGGTAAAGTTCAAGAAGCAGTAGGAGATCTGACTGGCGATCCCAAAGCTCAAGCAGAGGGCAAGGAAAAACAGGCAGAGGCAAAAGTTCGTCACACTATCGAAGATGTGAAAGATGAAGTCAAAAAAATTATTGATTAGTAGGTCATTTGTCACGGCAACCGCCATTCAGACAAATGATTGAAACCCAGATTTCATCGGAACTCTTCCTCAAAAAATGGCTTCTTTCGGGACAGGTGAAACACTAGGACAAGGCGGCGTAAATAAACCCAATATTACCAGATATCTAGCTTCTCAAAGAAATCGAAGATCTCTCCCTCGGTAAACTTACGCCGTCAAAGACTAGAAAAATCTTTCTCGAAAGGGTCTAGACAGTAGTTGTTCATCATCCATGTATCATCGATTCATCAAATTCTTTTTTGGAGTTAAAATGATGTCACTTCAACAGATTCGTCGCTTTTTTGTCACCATTATTTTAACTATAATGCTGGCAATTACTATAGCTTTTGATTTTGGAACTACAAATAGTTGGGCTGCAACTTTACCCACCCAACCGCAGACTCAAATCGCAAGCATGAATCGAGCCAAGGCAGTTACGAAAAATATTGAAGGCAAAGCTCAAGAAGCGATTGGCAACATGACAGGCGATCCCAAAGATCAGATGATGGGAAAAGCCAAGCAAGTCGAAAGTCAGGCTCGTAACGCAGCAGAAGATATAAAAGACCAGATGAAGTTAAAAGGGCGGGCAAAAGCAGTCACAAAGAACATTGAAGGCAAAGCTCAAGAAGCGATAGGTAAAGCTACTGGCAACCGCCAAGATCAAGTTGCTGGAAAAGCTAAACAAGTCGAAAGCCAAGTTCGCAATGCAGTAGAAGATGTGAAAGATCAGGTTCAAGATATACTCAATTAAGGATCGATGACTGAATTTTCATTACTTTTCTCTAAATCAAGGAGGGAAATATGTTTGATCTCGTTTGGACTGCCGTTGTTATACTTTTCATCCTCTGGTTGTTAGGATTCTCCATTAACATTGGCGGCGGCTTAATCCACCTGCTTTTGGTTTTGGTGCTGATTGGCGTTGTCTACAACTTGTTTATGAGGCGACGGTAATTGTTGATTCTCGAACACAGAAAGGGTCAAAAAATCGGGAAAAAGCAAGAATCAAAGTAGCTAAGATTCAGGCTCGAATCACCGATAGCAGAAAAGACCATTTACATAAGCTAACCACTCAATTAGTTCGTGAAAACTAAACGATTGTAGTTGAAAATTTAGCGGTAAAAGACCTGGTAAAAAACCCCAAGGTAAGCGCATCTTAACAATCCTTGACAAAATGAACTTTATGTGAGTTGCTTGCCCACGATTCAGGCATATTTGAGGAGAATTTGCCATCTCAATTGTTAAGCAAAAATCGACCAAATGGGTCGATTTCGTAACTATTCTGATTGAGTGGTATCACTTGAAATGCCCACGCGGATGACAAAATTGGCCAATTGTCAATAGCGTTTGAGATGCTCTCACCCTGTAAAAAACCCGAAACTAGCTCAAGCTATATCAGATGTTAGTTGGGGAGAAATCACTCGACAATTAGCCTATAAATGCCGTTGGTATGGGAGAAACTATCGGGAAATAGATATAGCATTTCTGATTCACAAGAGGTACATTCCCGAGCCTGAACAGCTTAATCAGCAAAGGTTTAACTGTGCCGCACAGATGCGAGAAACGCTATAGATGGTTTCCTAGTTCAAAACGGTGCAATAATTGTGGGCATATCGTTGAGAAAATGCCGTTAAGTGTCCGAGAATGGGAGTGTCCTGAATGTGGAACTTGCCATGACAGGGATGTTAACGCCAGTAAAAACATTTTGGCCGCAGGGCTTGCGGTATCAGTCTGGGTCGCGAGTGTCAGACCCGAACAGAGTAAGTCTGTGAAGGCAACTGCTAAGAAGCAGAAACCTAGATCGTGAGGTCTAGGAATCACCACCCCTTTTAGGGCGGTGAGGATGTCAATCCCACCCCCTAAATCCCCCTTAAGGGGTAATTCTATCGTCTCCCCTGAAAGGGGAGATAAGAGAGGAGTGGGGACTGAGGGGGGTGGGGGCTGGTTTGCTCAACCGAACGGTATTGGGTAGGGGAGGTGTGAACGATTATAATTTAATTTTATGTTGTTGTGCTGTTTAGTTATTCAAGGAGTTTTTGTATGGAATCCACAAAAGAGCGAGGGCAATTAATCATCATTGGTGGAGCAGAAGACAAAGATGGAGATTGTCAAATCTTGCGAGAGTTTGTTCGCTGTGCTGGCGGGACTAAAGCTAAAATTGCCGTGTTAACGGCGGCAACAAGTGAGCCTCGTTCGGCTGGAGAAGCCTATACCCGAGTGTTTGAGCGACTCGGTGTCGAGGATGTATGTGTCCTCAATACCATTCACAGGGAAGATGCGGACGATCCAGAAAACCTGAAAATCATTGAGGAAGCCACAGGAGCGTTTTTTACCGGGGGAGATCAAGCCCTAATCATTGAACACATCAAGGGAACTCAGCTAGATACCTTACTTCACCAACGCAATCGGGAGGGAATGGTGGTAGGTGGGACAAGTGCCGGTGCTGCCATCATGCCCGATCTGATGATTATTGAAGGAGACTCGGAAACCAACCCACGCATGGACGCGATAGAGATGGGTCCGGGAATGGGATTTCTGCACTCAGTGGTGATCGATCAGCATTTTGCCCAGCGCGGACGGCTAGGTCGCCTGATTTCCGCTCTCTTACAGCAGCCAGCTAACTTAGGCTTTGGCATTGACGAAGATACAGCAGTAATTGTGGACGGTGACGAATTTAAAGTGGTGGGGCGTGGGGCTGTAACAATTGTCGATGAATCAGAAGCAACTTATGATAATTTAGACGAACTGCTCAAAGATGAAGCGATGGCAGTGTGTGGAGTCAGGTTGCACATCTTACCTCAAGGATTCCGCTTTAACTTGAAAACTCGCAAGCCCGTTTTCTCTCGATCAATAGAGTTAAAGGATAGCAATCCTAAAAAGGAGGCAGAAGTTGAAAGGGAGTAGGTCGGAGGGAACAATCAGTGGTGGCTTGTACCCGCCACTGATTGGAGAATTTATTTAAATCAGAAAAATATTGACTCTGAGGTCTAAGAATGAATCACGAGCGGGATGATGAAACCAATCTTGTAGAATTATTAGAAGTCAATATGATTCTACCCTATTAGAGAAAATTGCCGGACAGTCTGCCAACAATTCGATAAACCGGGTAAAAGCGGAAGAGGCAAAACAGAAACTAGAGGAAAATAATAAAAAAATATCAAAAATTAAAGAAGAAATTGTTAAGCTAAAAAATGAACTACTACAAAAACCATCGAGTCAAAATTTACTTGCTTTCATGAGAAATGAAAGTAAATTTAATGATGTGGAAGCTGGTTATAAAAATGCGACTTTTTGGTATCCTAGCATT
>NZ_JADBTX010000107.1:0-19089 GCF_020245945.1 Microcystis sp. M015S2 | reverse complement strand
TGATTTCAGTTTTTTCTTTGTCAGTAAGGGTGTCAACAAGGAATATTACAAATTGTTAACCGAGTCTTGAAAGCCTTGTGCTACAAAGGTTTGAAATGTTAAGAAAGATGTGACTAAAGGACAGCTTATCAAGGGGGGATTAAGGTGGGATCGAACCCAAAATCCATCTTCAATTTAATTATAACCAGCTACTTAGACAATCTGACTCACTTGAGAAATAGGGTTTGCGGGGAATTAATTCCCTGACTAAAGTTAGAAATATCCCATCATCTTGGTAATCTGTAGTTGAGAGCTAAAAAAGCCAGTAGTTTTCGGGAAAAACTGGGGGGGGTTGAGCAAGTGAAATTAAAAGGAAAGGGGATAAAGTCAAAACTGTCATCATCCGAGTCGGGTTTCTCGATGTTAGAAGTGATGATTGCCATTTTAACTATTGCCGCCTTCTTAACAGTAACCCTAGAGTTAATGGCATTCACTGCCTTATATAAAGTTCGGGCAGAAAGACAGACTCAAGCTAACTTTTGGATACAAGAAGATTTTGAGGATGTCAAATTTTTAGCTTCGACTTTAGATGTCAACTCCACGCCTGCCAACCCTAATGTTAGTTCAGATGTGTGTACAGGAAATGAGGGTTATGCCACAGCTTTAAGAAGACAACTAACGGCTACTCCCCTTCCCACCACCCCTATACCGACGGAAAAATTAGTGGAGACAAGAACAATTGTCGGTAAAAACTATTCTCTCTTTCGGACTTTTAATATTACTAACCAATCGGCTAATCCCCATCGTCTCCGTATTGATTATCGAGTCCAGTTAGCAACAGGTCAAATCGCCGATGATTACCAAAACCAAGAAAATGTTATTGCTAAAAGTTCTGTCGAGGTGATTCCCGATGCGTCGTTTAAATGTCCATAAAAATCAGGGTTTTACCTTGTTAGAAATTTTGGTAGCTTTGGCAATTATGGGAATTCTTGCCGCCTTAACCCTACCTAATTTATTAGCTTGGTTAAATAGCAATAAAGTCAAAGAAGCCACCGATTCTATACAATTAGCCCTAGAGGATGCCCAAAGACAAGCTATCCGTCTGGGGAGGAATTGCACGATTAATTTTACTAACCCGACTGGCAATAATCCCACGGTTTACTCGCAAATAACCGCCAGTGAACCAGGTTGTTTAGTGGCGACTAATACTAATGGGGGTTCCTTAAGTCTGCCGCGGGAAGTATTTATGGTGGTGAATAATTTTCCCACCCTGGGCAGCAGTCCGGGGGTACAGTTTTCCTTTCGGGGTCATGTGCCGGGGTTAACCTTTGATCCGCCGCAAAACCAAGCGATAATCGTATTATATCCCGCCGCCGATGCCACCGCCGATCCCTATCCCAACCAAGAAAAAAAATGTCTAGTTATCGCTTCGATGCTAGGAATAATTAAACAAGGCACTTATACTGGAACTTCTCTAAGTAACCTCGATGCTCGTCAATGTGAAATCCGTCTCGATGGAACGAACTGAACCCTAATCAGTTATCAGTTATCAGTTATCAGTTATCAGTTATCAGGTGTGAGTTATCAGTTATCCGTTAGCAGATGTGAGTTTTTAGTTTACTGATTACTGATTACTGTTCACTGATTACTGATTACTGTTCACTGATTATTTTTGATTGCTCAGAAATAGTCGTAATTTCAATAAACTGAGAGTTTGACCGAGATTGAGGGGAAGGAGGGAAATGCCTTCTAAACGGGATTGTAACCAACCATCGCCCCAATACCATTCGTGATAGCCATCGATACCTTGACTCAAAAGCAAGCGTAAACACTGGTCATCGGCCGATAAAACCTGATGTTGTACGGGAATTAAACCTAACCAAGAGGTAAAAGTCAAACCTTCCTCTAATTTATCGGGTAGATTAGGCGAGAGCATTTGCGGCCACAGCCATTGACGGAGATGAGCAGTTTTGAGCAAACTATCCCGGATAGCCTGTTCACTGGCCGAGATTTCGATACGCAGCTGACTTTGTTGAAAATTGCCGAACATATTATTGTCTAATAATTTTTGTTAAGTTAGTTAAAGAATAACTAAAAATCGGGACAGCGTTTTCCAAGGATAACAGTAAGTAGTATGGCAGATAAATTAATCCGCGCCACGGCCGCCGATGGGGGAATTAGAGTAGTAGGAGTGATTACCACCCGTTTAACCGAAGAAGCTCGCCAAAGACATCAATTATCTAACGTAGCCACCGCCGCTCTCGGTCGCACGATGGCATCAGCTTTACTCTTGGCTTCCAGTTTAAAAAAACCAGGTTCTAGGGTCAATATTCGCATTAAAGGCGATGGTCCCTTGGGTGGGGTCTTGGTTGATGCCGGACTCGATGGCACGGTGCGCGGTTATGTGGACTATCCCCAGGTGGAATTACTCCCCAATGCTAAGGGTAAATTAGATGTGGGTCGCGCCGTCGGTAACAAGGGTTATGTGCGAGTCTTACGCGAAGAAAAAGGCGAGGGGAGAAATGAACTTCAAGAAAGCATCGTCGAGATAGTTTCCGGGGAAGTGGGGGAAGATATCGCCTACTATCTAGACCAATCGGAACAAATTCCCTCCGCTTTGCAAGTGGGGGTTTTTGTCGGTACGACCACAGGAGTAACGGCAGCCGGGGGAATTTTATTACAAGTTCTCTCCAAAGAAGCCGCCAGGGATGAGGTCTTAGTGGCCCGTTTAGAGTCGAGATTGCGAAAATTAACGGGATTTACGCCCCTTTTACGCGCAGGAAAAAGTCTAGAAGATATTTTTCAGGAACTTCTCGGAGATATGGGTCTAGAAATTTTTCCGGCTGTGCAGCTGCTGCGCTTTGATTGTGATTGTTCTTTTGAACGGGCCTTAGGAGCTTTAAAATTCCTCGGGGTCGATGAATTAAAAGACATTATCGAAAAAGATAAACAAGCGGAAGCCATCTGTGAGTTTTGTCGGGAAGTGTATAATGCCAACGAGACACAATTAATCGAATTAGTCGAGTCTCTACAGGCTGAATCTTGCTGAGAAGTCGGGCAATGAGCGCCATTAGGGTAAAATCTATCTAAAATACCTGTCGGGGAGTCGTGAATGTTTAAAGGAAAAGAATTAACCAAAAATCTAGTCAAACGAGAATCGATTGACTCCCTGACTCGTTGGCCAGAGAAAACTAAATCTTTTCTTTTTCTCTTTTGGTACCGATACCAGCATCGTTTCACTTGGAAAGTTTGGGCGGCTTTATTTGTGGTGGTCTTTGGCGGTGTTGGCTTTCTCGCCACTTGGCAGTTATTCAATATGCAGAAGTCGCCCAATTGCCCGAAAATCTTCTGGCCCATCGCTTCTGCCTCCCTGCGTCTCTACTGCGCTCAACTTTCCGCCGATAGTCGCACCGTGGCAGGTTTACTCGAAGCAATTGCCCTAGTGGAAGCTTTACCCGATGACCATCCCTTGCGATCGCAAGTTAATCAGCAGGTGGAAGAATGGGCGCGAGATATCCTGAATTTGGCTGAAAAAGACTATCAAGCGGGAAATTTAGAGCAAGCAATCGCTAAAGCTCGTCAAATCCCCAATAATATGGCAGTAGCGGCAATTATTGAAGAAAGAATCGCTAAGTGGCAAGGAACTTGGGCGGAAGGCAACGAGATCTTAAGTAAACTAGAGGAAAATCTCCGCGCTTCCAACTGGAATCAATCTTTCCGTCTGGCAGTAGAATTATTGAACTTAAATAACGAATATTGGGCAACGGTTAAATATAATGAAGCGATCGCTAAAATTACCGTTGCCCGGGAAGATAGCAGTAAATTAGATAATGCCTTTAATCTCTTTAACCGGGGCGGTCTCGACAATTGGTTCAAAGTCATCGAAGAAGCTAGAAAAATTCAAGCCAGCAGTTATGCCTATCAGGAGGCACAAAAATTAATCGGGAAAACCGAGGATAAACTGAAAGAATACGCCGAAAGATTAATTGAGCGGCAGCAATGGCAAGATCTCCGGGATTTGGCTAACCAAAGCCCCAAAGACCTCAAAATTAAAGCAGATGTCACCGATTGGTCCGTCTTGTCCGAAGCGGCCTTAGATGCGGAAACCGGCACGGTGGACGGATTGGAAGCCGGCATACTGGGACTAGAACAAATCGACCCTTCTCGACCCCTCCATCAAACAGCCCTAGCTATGAGGGAGCGCTGGCAGTTACAGGTACAGGATGTAAAAATACTGTCTGAGGCCAGAGATTTAGCACAAGCAGGTACAATCGAGCAGTATAGCGCCGCTATCGCGAAAGCGGGCGAGGTTCCCCGGAATAATCCCCTCTGGTCGCAAGCACAGCAGGAAATTGGCTCTTGGAATCGTCAAATACAAGTCATAGAAGACCGGCCGATTTTAGAACGGGCGCAGGAAATCGCTATCCCCGGCGATATTAACTCCCTCAGTAGCGCTATTATTCAGGCCCGGGCCATTGGTAAAAATCGGGCCCTATACCGAGATGCTCAACGGGAAATTCGCGGCTGGCAAGTGCGGATTGAACGCATGGAGGATCAACCTATTTTAGATCAGGCCCAAGCTTTGGCCAATCTCAAAGACTATAGCACGGCGATCGAAACTGCCAATCAAATTCCCCCCGGTCGCGCTCTTTCCTCGGAAGTTTCCCAAAATATCCGTCGTTGGCGCCGAGAGTTGCGGGCCCGTCAAAATCTCCAACAGGCCAATCAATTAGCGGCGACGGGAACCGCAGAAGGTTTAACCCGGGCGATTGCTTTAGTTACCAATATTTCCACTCAAACCGATGCGGGTGTGCAACGGACTGAATTGCTGGAACGTTGGAGTTATCAGCTTTTGTCTTTAGCCACGGACCAAGCTAATAATGGCCGTTATCTGGAAGCTATTCGCCTTGCTGAATCCGTATCCCGGGAAAGTACCGCCTACAGTTCGGCTCGCTCCCAAATGCAAGGCTGGCGCAATATTCTCCAACCTCCGGCCCCACCGCCAATAGTTGAATCGACTCCCCTTTCCCCGGAGTCCCCGATAGAAGCACCAAGTCCGGGTCAATAATCAGTTTTAGAGGCTGTTTTTGCGGTGGATTACCCCTAAAAAAGTCCCTCATCCCCAGGGGTCTGTCCAGTTAAAATTGACGGATATAATTGGGTTAATTTGAGGTGAGCATCTTTCCTTAAATTTCCGGCCATACCAAATCCGTTTTTAATAGTGTGATTAACTCCCAAGTTATGAATTGTTTCTCCCTGCTCTGGCGCTCCGGTACTCTCCTACACCTTTTAAACAGGATTTAGTATGATTCCTGTAAATGAAATCCTATTATCTCTATCAATCCCATTATTCTCCTTAAAATTATCATCATCATTATTTTTAATTAATAAATTACAAAAATAACCAAAGCTAATTTTTAAAAGATAATAGTTGTTAAGCTAAGACGCATTTTAACCGCCCATCCTTAGATTAGCTAAATCTCCCTCAATCCCTTTACTGTTGCCTCTTGCCTGTTGCCTCTTGCCTGATCTCAACAAGCAATTTAAATACTTAACAGCTTATGAATTACATTAATCAATCAAGCAAAAAACAGATCTCCGTAATTTCTATGAAAGCAAGTGAGGTACTGGATTTATATGCCAAAGGGAAACGCAATTTTAAAGGAGTAAAATTAAAAGGACAGTGTTTTCAGGGACAGAATTTATCGGGGGCTAATTTTAGTCAAGCAGATCTGCGTGGTACTAATTTTCAAGGGGCTATTTTAGAGAGAACTAAATTTACCGAGGCCAGGGCAGGATTACTAAAGCGCGGTCGGCTACAATTAATCTTAATTTCTTGGTTAATAGCGGCTGTCTGCGGCTTTCTGTCGGGATTAGCTGGTTATTATCTAGCTTTAATGCTGGTGACAGATGTAACCGAATTTAAAATCATTGGTGCGGTGATAATCACGATTTTATCTCTAATTTACGGAATATTTTATCGTCAACGAGTTGGGGGATTGCCCTTAGTTTTATCCTTGATTTCTGGTCAAGCAATAAGTTTTATTCTAGCAATTATTATCAGCTTAATTTTAACTTTATTAACAGTAATTATACTAGCTTTTCAAGGAGCATTAGCAGGAATAGCCGTGATGAATGGAACTTTTTCTATAGCTTTGATGGTTGGGGTTTGTGGTACTTTATTCACCGCTTATCTGGCCTGGTTATCCCTAGAAGAATCGGGAGAAACGATCACGAAATCCATGGCAATTGCTTTTTTAGCCAGTAAAGGTACAAATTTTTGCGGGGCAAATCTCCAAGAAGCCGATTTCACGGGAGCGCAGTTAAAAGCCACTGATTTAAGGGCAAAAGATTTAACTAGAACTCGATTTTATCTGGTATCGGGCATCGAGCGAGCGCGTTGGGAAAAGACAATTCTGGACGAAGTGGCGATGAGAAATCTTCTGGTTACTGGTCAAGGGGAAAATAAAGCTTATATTGGCTATAATTTTCGCAGACTAAATCTTTCCGGGTTTAACTTCAAAAATGCCAACCTGACTAGGGCAAATTTCAGCGAGGCAAATTTAGCCTACGCTAATCTAGAAGGGGCAAATTTAGCCCATAGTAACGTGATGAGAGCCAATTTACAGGCAGCCACCCTGACGGGTGCTTGTATCGAAGCGTGGAAAATCGCCGAAAATACCAATTTAGAAGGGGTTGATTGTGATTATATCTATTTAGTCGAGTCCGAGGGAGAGCGCCGTCCCAGGGAGGGAGAATTTGGCGAAGGGGAATTCCGCCAATTGGCCCTGGAGCAGCGAAAATTGTATATTGACGAATAAGATAACTGCTAGACAAAGCTAAAATTGCGGCGCCGAGGCGGACAATTAGAGGGATAATAAGACCAGCCCTAACACCTATCCCCCGACTGGTAACTGATCACTGATAAGCGATGGTGAATATTTCTAATCAAGTTATACCCAATCGGGGACTAGCGCCCCAGGCAAAAGCCTCCGATGTCCAAATCCTAGCGGCGATCGATATTGGTACGAATTCGGTTCACATGGTAGTAGTGAAAATTGAACCGTCTTTACCTGCTTTTACGATTATTGCCAGAGAAAAGGATACAGTCCGTCTGGGCGATCGAGATAGAAAAACTGGTAAATTAACCCTAGCGGCCATGGAAAGAGCGATCGCGGCTTTAAAACGCTGTCACGATCTAGCTATTAGTCTCCAGGCGGATCAGATTATCGCTGTTGCCACCAGCGCCACCCGGGAAGCGGCCAACGGTGACGAGTTTTTGGCTTTAATCGAGAAAGAAGTCGGTATTTCTGTAAATCTCATCTCCGGACAGGAGGAAGCTCGCCGGATTTATCTCGGTGTCGTCTCGGGAATGGATTTCCAAAATCAAGCCCATATTATTATCGATATTGGTGGTGGTTCCACGGAATTAATCTTAGCTGATAGTCAAGAAATTCGCTTTCTTAGTAGTACCAAAATCGGCGCGGTGCGTTTGAGCCAAGATTTCATCACTACCGATCCCATTAGTACCACAGAATTGGCCTATTTAAGGGCATACACCCGCGGAATGTTAGAGCGAGCAGTAGAGGAAATTAAACATCATTTACAGCTGGGAGAAGTGCCGCGTTTAGTGGGAACTTCTGGGACGATCGAAACTTTGATGACTATCCATGCTTTGGAGAAATTGGGGGAAATTCCCAATCCTTTAAATGGCTATCAATTAACCCGTAAAGATGTCAGAGAATTGGTTAAACGTTTCGCCAGTTTGGACTATCACCAAAGACTGGCAATTCTGGGAATGTCCGATAAACGGGCCGAGATAATTCTAGCAGGTTCGATCGTGCTTTTGGAAGCGATGACCATGTTAGATGTTGATAAGTTAGTTCTCTGTGAAAGAGCCTTGCGAGAAGGGGTGATCGTCGATTGGATGCTGACGCACGGGTTAATTGATAATCGGTTACTTTATCAGAGTGAAATCCGTCAGCGCAGTGTCTTGAAAATAGCGAAAAAGTATCAAGTTAATTTAGAATCTGCTGAGAGAATAGCGACATTTTCCCTGTCTTTGTTCGAGCAAACCCAAGGACAATTACATTCTTGGAATCAGGAGGCTAAAGATCTATTATGGGCGGCGGCTATACTGCATAATAGTGGTTTATATGTTAGTCATGCTGCCCATCATAAACATTCCTATTATTTAATTCGTAATGGTGAACTGTTGGGCTATACGGAAATAGAGTTAGAAGTGATCGCTAATATCGCTCGTTATCATCGCAAAAGTAAGCCGAAGAAAAGGCACGATGATTTTATGAAATTAACTGAATACTATCAGTATATGGTCAGACATTTAAGTGCTATACTGCGCTTGGCTGTGGCTTTAGATCGGCGACAAATAGGAGCGATTAAAAAGATTGAATGTAAGTACGATCCTGAATATAGAACCCTACATCTGCATCTTTTTCCCAATAATGCTGAAGATGATTGTGCTTTAGAATTGTGGAGTTTAGACTATAAAAAACCTGTTTTTGAGGAAGAATTTGGTGTGAAAGTGGTGGCAACTTTGGCATTTTTACCCTGAAATCACGATCGGTGATCGGTTAGGTAGCTTGAAATCGGCAAGATTGGAATTTTCGAGACTTGTTGCCTATTATTCTAGGTCAAGATTATCGACCGTGGCAAATTGATAATTTTTGTTGATAATTAAGCAAGAAAACGGTTAAAAACTGCGAAGTTACTGTTATAATCCAGAGGGAATAGGATCGCAGAAAGAAAAGGAGCTGAAAAACTTGTTGCAATTAGCTAAAATTGGTCGCTTGATCGCTCTTGGTTGCTTGGGAACGATACTGACTAGCTTTCCTGTCCTCTCGGCCGAGAGAATCACTTTTATCTTACCGCCCTTTAGTCGTACCCTAGAAATTAGTTCCCTAGAAAACTTTGTCAAGACTGGCAGAATCGACGCTAATCTAAGACAATATTTGGGTAATACCACACCCGAACAACAAAGAGAATTTCGCCAAGCTTTAACTACAAGTAAAGAAGTTAATCCCGTCCTGATCTCGCGCTTTTTTAACACCACAATGGGGGAAGATATCCTCAACCTTTTAGGGGAACTGATCGCTATTCAAGGGGGGATTAATGGTAAATTCGCCCTGCGTTCTGCCCTAATTAAATCAGCTTTTGAACCGGGAGGGGTAACTATTCTTAACCTGCTGCGTAATCTGCCTACTAATATGCAGATTGATGTGACAAGAGTGCAAAGATTAGCTAGGGCGATCGATATCGTCCTGAAAGCGACCACAGTATTCACGGAAAAGGTGGCGCAATTATCCTTAGAAGAAGCTAAAAAGGCTGGTGAAATCAATTTTACCGCCATGACCGACCCCCGACAACCGGGACCGCGACAAGTAGAACAAATGCGGCTGGATTTAACCGATGGCCGTCGTCAGAGGGAACTTTATCTGATCATTGTCAAACCCAAGGGGCAATTAACCCAGAAAACCCCCGTTATTGTCTTTTCCCACGGTTTAGCTTCTCGTCCTGAAGATTTTGTCCGACAAGCGGAACACTTGGCTAGTTACGGTTATCTCGTCGCCATGCCCCAACACCCCGGCAGTGATACCCTACAGGTGCAGAATCTGCTCGCCGGTTTATCGCGGATGGTTTTTTATACCAACGAATTTGTCAATCGTCCATTGGACATATCTTTTGTGATCGATGAATTGCAAAGACGCAACGCGGGGGAATTTCAGGGGCAATTAGATTTAGATAATGTGGGAGTTGGTGGACATTCCTTCGGCGGTTATACAGCCTTAGCCGTGGGTGGAGCGACGATCAATTTCGAGAATTTACAACGGGACTGCCAAAGAAGATTAGCTTTTCTCAATGTCTCCCTCTTGCTGCAGTGTCGTGCTTTAGATTTACCCCGAGAAAAATACAATTTTCGCGATCCGCGAATAAAAGCGATTTTTGCGGTTAATCCCTTTAATTGGAGTATTTTTGGGGCTAAAGGACTGGCTAAGATCGAAATTCCCACTTTTGTAGCGGCAGGAACCTACGATCCCGCTACCCCCGCTATTTTTGAACAGGTGCGCTCTTTTCCCCTGCTCAATACCGAAAATAAATATTTAACTCTGATTGAAGGTCAAGCTCACGTTGATTTTTCGGTACTAGATGCGGGAATTAACGAAGCGATCGAATCCGTAGCCGATCTTACCCTGCCCGCACCCTATGTGATCGATAGTTACGCCCATTCCCTATCTTTGGCCTTTTTTGAGGTGTATATTCGCAAAAACCCCGGCTATAAACCTTTTTTACAGGCGGCCTATTCCCAATATCTCAGTCAAGGCCAAGAGTTTAGATGTTTTCTGATTACCCGCGCCTCCTCGGCCGCTTTAGAACAACTCATCGAAGATTTTATCGCTCAAAATGTCCGTTAATCAGTTATCAGTTATCAGTGTTCAGTGATCAGTAAACTGATCACTGAAAAGCTCCCCACTTCCCCACTTCCCCACTTCCAATTCATCATTCATCATTCATAATTTATATTTGTTGAGGGCGTTTAAGTAGTAATTGGATAGCCAAAAGAATTAAACCAATGGTGACAAAAACAAAAATAAAGGTTCCTAGAGAAGCTAAACCAAAAACTAAAGTCCGGACAGCACTGCCAATTCTCAAGGCGATCGAACTGTGAGCAACCATTGGTTTTGAGTAAAAAGAATGACCGATCGCTGCTGTGAGATAATAGAGAATTGTCCCCAATGCTGCCGAAATTGCCGCACCAACTAAACAGCGAGTAGGAGTAACTTTTTTGGTTTCTAATTCTGTGGTCATTACTTTTTAGTTCTCAAATATTGTCCAGCTTAAATTTTAATTCTTTTCCCCGACTAGAACCAAGGATCGAGGGCGGAAGGAAAAGAGGTATTGACTTCCGAGGAGACGATCAGATACTGATTCTGGTCTAGTTCCCGTTTTAACTGTTCCCAATCGCCGGGGTCGGTTAACTCCTCATAAACAGGGGCAGCGGAAACGATCATTTCCTTATCCGATGACCGGTTTTGGGAAGGAAGAACTGAATTAGTCAAATCAGGCAACTCCTGGCCGAGAATAGTCGGATTTGCGCTCTCAGGGGAAGCTGTGGGCGAATTTAGGCTAATTTCCCGCTTTAGTGACTGTAATTCACGGTTGAGAGCCTGTAATAACTGCTCGATCGCCTCGATTCTCCCGAAAACATCCGGGGGAATCTCAGGATTATTGGCAGCAGAGACGGAGGGTAAAGTTAATTGATCAGCCATGACACGCTCGATTTCCTCTAGGGTAGTATAACCTTGGTGGACTAATTCTAAACCGTAGGCGAGGAGAGACTTGAATCCTGCCTGTGTTGCCGCTTTTTTGAGCATATCGGCGGATTTATTCTCAGCGATGCAAGTTTTCAGGTCAGGGGTAATCGTGATTACTTCAAAGACCCCAATCTGGGACTGATAACCGATGCCGTGACAATGACGGCATAATCTGCCTTTTTCCCGCGCTTGGATGATTTCTTCGGCAGTGAGGGAATTAGCTTTATAAAAGCTGTATTGAGCAGCTTGGGCGGGAGAAAGACCAAATTTAGCTAATTCCTCCCTTTTTGGTTGATGTTTCAGCCGACAAACTGGACAAACCCGTCGCACCAGTCTTTGATTGATCACTGCAGCTAGGGTATCGGCGACTAGGGCCGGCTCCGCTAATTGATTGAGGCGAGCGATCGCGGCAAAGGCATCATTGAGGGGTAAACTAGAAATAACTAAATGTCCAGTCAAAGCCGCTTCTAGGGCATGGGTAAGGGTGGCAGAATCCGCCAGGCGATCGATACCGATGATATCCACATCTTGATTCCGGAAAGAGGGCAAAATCGAGGCATAATCTCGACTTTGACCATCAGCGATTTCCACTTGGGTAATACCGTTAAGGCCGCGTTCGATCGAGGTTTCTAGGGTAGCGATATTAACCCCACCCCGGTTTCGATGGGCTAGTAGAGAATAGAAACTGGTGGAACAGCCACCTCTGGCCGGTGCGGTGAGCAGAATTAACCCCGCCTGGCGCTCGATCATGGTGCGTACCAGTTTACAGGTTTCTTGGCTAGTAATCAACTCATCGAGGGGCCAAAGTGGGGATCGAGAATCAAAAACCCGCAGGAGAATTTTTTCTCCCTGTTGACGGGGTAGGGTGTGGAGACGAAAATCTATTTTGCGACCGGAAAAAGTTGTGGTCATTTTTCCCTGTTGGGGTCGCGATTTCTCGCTGACATCGAGGTTAGCCAGAATTTTTAACCGTGAGATAATCGCCGGGGTCGCTTCTGGAGAAATCGGTTCCCAGGCAGAACGCAGGAGACCATCTTGGCGAAAACGGATAGTTAATTGATTTTCTTGGGGTTCTAGGTGAATTTCCGTCGCTTTGCTTTCAATGGCTTGAACAAGGATATTATTAACCACACTGATGATCGTCCCTTGATTGGCCTGTTGAACCACTCCTAGATCCTCGTCGGCTAATTCGCGGTTGAGATGGGACAGAGATTGGGAATCTTCAAAAATATCGGTTATGTCAACTCTGTTCTCTAGATCTTGTTCTTGGGGAAGAAGATGGCCAGATGGGGCTTCTTCTTGACGATAACGATAGATTTCGACCAATTTCTGGTAATCTGCCCGATCAATGACACGACGCTCAAACTGCAATTCTTTATCCCGGAGGATACGACGTAAATCATCGAGAATTTCCTGATTAGCGGGATCCACCATGGCTAGGTGAAGGACATTGGCAGCGGATTGCTGTTTTTGTAGGGGCAGGATCTTATAACGACGGCAAATTTCAAAGGGAAGGACTGTGCGAAACAGATTCTCGATTTCTCTCCAGTCGATCGTCTCAATTTCAGGGTCAAGATATTCTACCCCATACTTGGCTTTTAATTTTGACAGTTGTTCGAGTCGGTAGTATGCCAGTGCCTCTTTGGGTAAAGGACGACCGGTGATCAGGGGTAAAATTGCCAGTAGAGATAGATGACTTTTCTGCTTCTGGATTATTGCCTTTTGTAGTTGCGGGATAGTGATATAACCCGATTGCACTAACTTTTGGGCAAAGGAAGGCAGCTTGGTCTGAGGTTTCTCGTTTGCTGATGACATGGAATAGAGCCAGTTAAAACTGTACAGCCCACTACATTTCTTATTATGCCCATTTTCTCACCGCAGCTAACAGGCGGAGGATTTTTTGGCGGCAAGGGGCAATGGGCAATAGGCAAGAGAAAGAAAATTTATCGTCGGCTACTTAGCAAAGATTGATAGTGAACACTCATTGTATATTAATAAATATAAATAAATATGAAGTAATTTAATTTTCAAAAAGAATGAACCCGATCTTTTTTAGGATGGGGGTAAAACTGATTTTCAATTTCTCAGGTTGAAAGATGAATCCAGATTAAGCTATCTGAACGATAAGAGGACAAGCCAATGTTTGAAGATTTTACCTATATTACCGATGAGGCTTTTTTAGAGAATTATTGGTGGGAAGAACAAATTATCTGTCCCCACTGCCAAGGCAAGGGAAGAATCTATCTAGAGACGGAGAATGAATCCGTCCCCTGTAAATTCTGTCAAGGTAAAGGCATTATTAAACGAAAACAGGAGGAAATTAACTATTCCTAAAAATCTGTATAATTAGATACCATAAATTAAAAATCTTCTTGAGTTAAAACCTCGGGCTGACATTGTTTAATTTCGCTGTTAATTCCCGCGGCGGATTCCGATTGTAGGTCTTCGATATAACCGGATTGATGGGACAAAGCTTCAGAAAAACTCTCAAACGGACCGAAATAATAGAGACATTTCGGCTGACTGGTGGTGATCTCTACCCACCAGGGTTGGGGGGGTAAACTAGGCTTGATCGAGACAGTTTCTTGGTCAAGAGGCTTTATACTGAGAATCTTGGCACCTTGGCGCAGGAGGCGCTGTGTTTCTTGACTCATGCGGCTTTTAGGTATTCGCAGGACTGTTCGGGAGAAGCGTTGAGGCAAAGAGCCAGAAGAACCCGAAAAAACAACTTCATAGAGAAATATTTGATTCTCTCCCTGATTATTAGCCTCTAGCATACAGAAAAGATTCTCTTTTGGGGGTAAGGGTTAAAAAAACAGACGCTACTTTGAGCAGATGACTCAAGCAAAATCATCTCCTAACAGAGTAGCGCATCTTGATAGGATAGCATAGAGCGGCAAAAAGTTAGGTTTTGACCTATTCTTCCCTCACAGCATGGCTTAAGGAGAGATTCTTCCACAGGAAGAACCCGATAGAATTCTTTTATTGAGCCATCCCTGAAGATATCTATGAGGATTTTTTCTCCCGTCAGTTTATTCAAGATGCTATGGGCGAATATATAGCGTTTCCTGTTCGCAAGAGGTACATTATCGATGTTGAAAAGCTTAATCAGCAAAGGTTAAACTGTGCCACACAGGTGTGATAACTGCTATATAGCAGTTATCTTAATGGTCAGGTAGGAAGTTTTCGTTTTTTGGATTCGGTTGTCGGTCGTCGATGCCAAATCCTGTTATACTTCATCTTTATGAGAAACAAGGTCAATAATATTGACAACAAATAGAGTTTTTTAACAAATATGCGGACACCAAAATTAAGCTTAGGAACCAGATTATTTTTATCGCATCTCCTCGTTATGGTGGTGGGATTAAGTAGCTTTATTATCATTGCTAAATTATCTTCTCCGCGAATGTTTGTTTTACGTTTGGAACAGTTAGAAAGGCAGGGATTTTTTACCGTGCGCTCGGCGAGAACTTTCTTGGTTAGGGGTTTTGAGACGGCTTGGGATAGTAGTGCCATTTGGTCATTCATTGCGGGAGGAAGTACGGCTGGTTATCTGAGTTTTTTGGTTTCTCAACGCATTATGAAACCGGTAAAACAAATGAAACAAATCACTAAAAATTTTGCGGAAGGGGATTTATCGGCGAGAGTTCCAGAAAGCGAAATCCCAGAATTAAATCAATTAGCCATCAGTTTTAATCAGATGGCGATTAGTTTAGCTGATGTGGAAAAACGTCGCCAGGAATTAATCGGTGATCTTACCCACGAATTACGAACCCCTTTAACTGTGGTAAGGGGATATTTAGAAGAATTAGCCGATGGTGCGATCGAACCTAATCCAGAACTTTATCAGAAATTAGTGAAAGAAACCCGCCGGTTAGAACGTTTAACCCACGATCTACAGGAGCTATCGCGAGCGGAATCTGGTTATCTCTCGATTAAACTGCAACCTGTTAATTTATTAACTTTGTTAAATTCTCTTATCGAAAAATTTGCCGATCAATTATTAGAAGATGGACCGACTTTACAGTTAGATTGTCCCCCCAATTTACCATCTGTCATGGCCGATCCCGATCGCCTCGAACAAATTTTAGTTAATCTGCTCGGTAATGCCATTCGTTACACCGATCATGGTGCAATTACCCTGCAAGTGACAAGGGACAAAAATCGCCTACAAATTGCCGTTATCGATACGGGAATCGGTATCGCCGCAGAAGACTTACCCTTTATTTTCGAGCGCTTTTGGCGGGCCGATCGTTCTCGTTCCCGTTATTCTGGGGGTAGTGGTATCGGTTTAGCGATTACCCGTCGTTTAGTGGAATTACACCAAAGTCAAATGGAGGTAGAAAGTGAATTAGGTAAAGGCAGCACTTTTCGTTTTTACCTAGCAATATCTCCGAATTGGGAGTAGGGGTTTTTTCAGTGATCAGTAAACAGTAATCACTAAGGGGAGAGGGGAGAAGGGAGTGCCGGACTTGGGAGAGGGAGTTTGAGCATTTGTACTAAAATATCTAAGGGGTAGTTTAAATGCAGTGTAACTGATAACGAGATGACTATTCAGGAGAAGACAAGTCGCGGAAAATCTGGCTGGCGATGGCTGCACTCCGGCGAATTTGTTCAATTTCGGAAAGACTTTGCCAATCTTCGGTTTCTATAGTGGTTTCGCTCTGGCCATTACGCATAGTATAGGCGTAGGGACGGGCAAAAACCTCTAAATCTTCTGGAGACCATTGGGGAAAAAGCTCGCTAAGACAAACAACAAGGCGATCAAAGTCATCTAATTGACTATTAACTAGATTTTCAGCACTTTCTACTAGACGATTTAAATATTCGGCTGGTAGTAAAGAGGCAAATTTATCAAAGATATTAGACCGGGATGAAACGGAAACTGTCGGGAATTTTTGGTGTAAACTGCTAAAGAATCTATGAGCTTGTGCCTCGATCGCCGTCGCTTCTAGTCCTTCACACAGAGAAAAAGGCGTTTCCGTGACGTCTAAGGGATCATTACTCTCAACAGCGGTTACATTCCAGGGATAGGTGACTTCTTCTTCGATCAGGATTGCCAGAAGTTCCGCGGTAATCTGTTCGGATAGGGATAAATGGCCCATAAATAACGCTCCATATTTTGGCCTTTGTGGTGCTCAACGAGTAACTACATCTCGGTTTTGACAATTCCCGAAGCTTGCTACGGCGTTTTATTGACTGGTGTGACTAGATGATTTTGCTAACTTTTGCTGACATTTGGTCAATTGATCTACAGCCAAGAATATGCAGTGCGCTACTATCATGATGGTAAAGGCCTAGTTTTTCTCGATTGCGATCGACCTAATTGGACGGAATTTCCCTATCAAGGTTTTTGTATGGCGGCTTGTTATCAAACCTCCGATACAAGTATTAATAGTACGGCAAGGCGGCGGCTGGTAGCAACCCACGGGATGCTTTTCTCTTTTTTATCCGTCTCGATTATTGCTATTATTTTGGGAATGATTGGTAATTTACTCTCAGCCAAAAAGATATTCTAGTAAGGAAGTTATGGTTCATAAGAGCTTTCGTAAACGCCATAGCAATGAAATTAAATCTAGCACTTCTGACTTAATTCCCTCTCCTGTCTCAGCCTAGGTTATCTACACCTCACCCTGGGAAATTAATGTCTAAATATTACCCAACTACACACAGACAAATCTGACTTAATCCTATGAAATTTGTACCATTTGTCGATATTAATCAAAGATATTTAATGCTAACTACACCATCTAGAGCTAGAGGATGGATGAAAAAAATTGGGCATACTTTGGTAATATTTGTTGTAGTTTTACTACTGACTCTCACCTCTCCTCTTTTGGGAATAGCTCAAAATCCGACACAACCGGAAAACAAAATTGACGGCTTTCCAGTTATGTTAGATGGAAAACCCCTCTTTTTTATCCGACGGGGAGTTTCTTCATTTTCGGCGGAGGAGAGAGCTAACGCTATTACCCGGAGAATTGAAAGAATTGCTCAAAATGATTCTATTCCTGTTGAGAACCTGACAATTAAGCAGATTCCTGATGATAACTCACTTTATTTAAGTGTAGATCAAGAAGTAATTCTAACGGTGACAGAGCGAGATGCAAAAGCCTATCGTTCAACCCCGGAGGTTTTAGCTCAACAAGCTTTACAAAAAATTCAGCTTGCTATCGCTCAATATCGCCAAGATCGAAAACCCGAACAACTACTTAAGAACATAATTTATACGGTTATAGCCAGCTTTGCTTTCTTGATTATTAGCTTTGCAGTTATCAAAATTTCAGGAAAACTATTTCCCTTCATTAGACGTTTGATTGAATCCTTGACACCGGGCATTCAAATCGGGAATGTCGAGATTATATCTTCCTCTAAAATTAGCTTCTTTTGGCTGCGAGTTCTTCGGATAATTCGCTTATTTTTTCTGTTTTTATTATTATTTAATTATGCCACATTTGTACTGCGTTTATTTCCTTGGACAAGAGTTTTTGGGGACAGTATTTTAGGTTATTTTTATCAATCATTAGAACTGGTTTTGTCGTCCATTGGCCAATATCTTCCCAATGCCTTTATTATTGCTATAATCATTTTTATAACCTACTACTTAATTCGGCTAATCAAGCCCTTTTTTACAGCAATAGAAAGAGGAAATCTGGTTATTCCTGGTTTTTATACTGATTGGGCTAAACCTACTTACAATCTCCTATTAGTCATAATTATTGCCATAGCAGCAATAGTCGCTTTTCCCTACTTGCCCGGTTTTGATTCCCCTGCTTTCCGAGGTGTTTCTGTTTTTCTTGGTCTTCTTTTATCCCTTGGTTCTACTTCGGCAATCGCTAATGTTATTGGGGGAATTATTCTTATCTATACCCGTGCCTTTCGCATCGGAGATCACATTCAGGTAGGAGATGTAATTGGCGATCTAATAGAAAAAAACTTCCTAGTCATTCGCATTTGCACTCCCACTAATAAAATCATTACTATTCCTAACTCATCTTTATTAAGTAGTAATGTGATTAACTTTAGTATTTCCTCGCGGGAATTAAACAGAAATCTAATTATTCAGACAACGATTACCCTAGGGTACGATCTGCCTTGGCGAAAAGCCCACAAAACCTTAATTGAAGCTGCTCTAGAGACTGAGCATATCCTCAAAGAACCCGCCCCTTTTGTCCTGCAAACTAGCTTGGATAATTTTTACATCAGTTATCAGTTAAACGCTTACACTAACCAACCCAATTTGATGGTAATAATTTATTCAGAACTCCATCAGAATATTCAAGACAAGTGTAATGAAGCTGGGATTGAGATTCTCTCTCCCAGTTACACTTCCCTACGAGATGGAAATACAACAACTATCCCCGAAAATTATTTACCTTCCGATTATGTCGCGCCTCCCTTTCGTGTTCAATCTTCAGACAATCAAGAAAACAACACATTATGATAGTAAATCCGTTTTTAAGCGCTCAGTGTTGGCGGATTATTAATATAATGTTAATTGAGCTTAGAAGGAGATAAATCGATGACGGCATCCTATGAGCAAGACTTTGGACTTTGGGCCGAACAAATGGCCGATTTATTAGCTTCCGGTCGGTTTTCCGAGTTAGATATTGAGAATTTAGTCGAAGAGGTGCGGGATTTGTCGAAACGGGAGCGCGATCGCTTACTTGCTAGTCTCAGATTAATTTTGCATCATTTATTAAAGTGGGACTATCAACCTCAACGGCGATCCAGGGGTTGGTTGGGAACTATTCAGCGAGAAAGAGCTAATATTAGG
>NZ_JADBTX010000106.1:0-19041 GCF_020245945.1 Microcystis sp. M015S2 | reverse complement strand
TTAGGCGTTTTCGGTCAGCAAAAAAGGCTCAAACCATTACGGGACAAAGGGTTAACCTCGATTTATGATTTTCCTTGATATATCTGGGTTTCAGCGATTTTGGGCTTCTCGAAGTAAATCCCAAGCGGGGATTGGAGTTGAGGCTTTTCTCGATTTGTTTTTTGTCTAAGTCTCATTATGTGGACTTCGGTGGAATTATAGAGGAAGAAGGCACATTCTGTGGCTATACCATTCCGACCCGTCTGCGGATTGGATGGTACTTTGGCACTGAGCGGTTTGAGTCAGAGGGTGAGTTTTTCCGAGTCACGATTGATGATGCAATCTATCGGTAGAACGATCGGACATCAATAAAGAAATTACAGCCAACTTTGTAGAATGAAGTACAGCCAAAGTAAGGAGGGACTACGGGTGTGTGGCAAGTGATATGGAATACTGTGCTATCGGAATTCTCCGAGATCACCGATGTGGCTCAAATTATCCGCATCATTTTACGCTTCCTGCTTGCGGCGATCCTTGGTGGTCTACTGGGGTACGATCGGGAGATCAAGGGCAAGGCGGCAGGGTTGCGAACGCATATGCTGGTTTCTTTCGGGGCAGCACTCTTCGTCCTCATTCCTCAACAATCTGGGGCATCGATCGCAGATTTAACTCGTGTGTTGCAGGGCTTGATCGCTGGGGTGGGATTCCTTGGGGCCGGATCGATCATTATAGGAAGGCACCAAGAGGAGGCTAAGGGGATGACCACGGCGGCGGGCATATGGCTAACGGCGGCCATCGGCGTAGCGGCAGGGATGGGGCGAGAAGCGACGGCCATTCTCAGCACTCTCTTAGCCTTGGGAATCTTATCCTTAATTCCCAAGGTCGAACGGTTGTTTGAACGCCGTGGAAGGAGGAGTTAAACGGGGTCGGAGTATTCGGGCGGATAGGGGGTCAGAAACTTCTGTCTAAAATCAAGGAACGCTACGGATGGGCATTGGAAGTGGTCAAGCGGAGCGATGACCAAAAAGGATTTGTCCTGTTACCGAAAAGATGGGTAGTCGAGCGAACCTACGCTTGGTTGGGATGTTTCCGTCGTTTAAGCAAAGATCACGAATATTTACCGACTACCAGCGAGGCGATGATTTATGCGGCGATGGTACATCTAATGTTGAGACGTTTAGCACCCGCCAAGTCGGACTCAACTACTTCCTGATAACTTTTCAAACAGCTTCTTAACCTTGAGTTACATTTTGTATCGTATTCAATCAATTCAATCAATTCATTCAAGAAATCAAACAACCACCTATTACACCTAATATCAGGAAGCCAATTTAACAAGGAGCATATCATGAGTTTAAAAGATAGAGCCAAGGCAACCGCCAAAAATATCGAAGGTAAAATTCAAGAAGCAGTAGGCGATCTGACTGGCGATCCCAAAGCTCAAGCAGAGGGCAAGGAAAAACAGGCAGAGGCAAGAGTTCGTCACACGGTCGAAGATGTGAAGGACGAAGTTAAAAAGATTGTTGATTAGTAGGTCATTTCATTTTAAGTTCTGGACTATGCTACTGAATATGGATTGTCTAGCCAGTATTTTTTTACGCAAGTCCTAAGAACTCTTCATCAAGAAATCGCTTAAAACCGTTAGAACCAGGAACAGTATTCAAGATACAATCAAGATAAAATAAATGAAAGGGAGACAATTATGGTGGATGAACATATTTTAAATGAAATTGAAACCCAGATAGAAAAGGCAACTCTTCAGCTATTTAAACAAGAAGAAGTTTTTGCCAACATTGTTCAACAATGTATCGGGCTAGGCTATGATTTTGCTTCAATTCAGTTGATTCGTTCTGAAGAACAAATTATTGAAGCAGTAAAGGGAACTGACTGGGCTGGAAAAGCTAGGCACTATCTAGAACCTGACCCCAGTTTAAGAGATATTCAAGCCGATATTTGCCAAACTTGCCGAACTGAAGTTATTGCTGGTTGGGATAAACGGGGGCGGTTTGATAAATGGGTTTACGATGATAACAATCACCAGGATCTGATACGGATTTTTACTCCTCTGATTTTAGTGCAGGATGATAAAGGTAAAAATGATCAACAATGGTTTAATGACCTTCGGGGAAATTTTATTAATCACGAGGTTACTGAGAATTGGTTTAAGGAGATTGGACAAAATCAATCTCAAGATAATGGTCAACAGAGTGTTGCGGAAATTTTTCTACCTGAATCCTGTGTAGGCGATGAAGTTAAAGTAATTGGAACAATAGAAGTAGGATATAAGAATCCATTAAAAAAGATTGAAATAGAAGAAGTGATTGATCTAATTAAAAAGGTAGGTGAGTGGGCTTTAAAGATTCGTGAAACTCAACTTCCTTGCGTTTTGGACAAGATTGCTAAAATTGCCATGAAAGCAGTTGAAGCTGATGGAACTAGCCTTCATTTTTTAGAAGGATTGCCACTAAAACCTTATGTTCTGGAAGTCATTTCTGACGGAAGTATCAAGAAAAAACCTTTAGTGATTGAGGCAGATCGCATTCCTTACTCTTACGAAGTTTTTTCTGAATTAATTGGTCGTGACTTTATCAGAAAAAGTCCCCCCAGAAAAGGTGGTCTAGGTCAAAAGGCGATCAAGGATGATCAAGAAAAATTTGTACCAGATTTGTCTCAGGGACAAAATTCCATAACCCTAAAAGATTACGATCAAAAAGCATTTGATCTGGGAATTAAAGCAATTATTATTATTCCCTTAATTGTTGAGCAATATACAGGATGTTTGTATTTTCATTTCAAGAAGGAGAATCCTTTTGACAAAAGGGTAATTAGTTGGCTAAAACTCTTTGATAATCGGGTTGAAGAAGCCATCCGTCATGGGATAACTTACGAACATCAGCGAGACAGATATACTCAACTCAAAGTGCTTCATTCAGTGGCTCAATCTTTGACCAAGAATCTAGATAAAGAGGATTTACTGAACCAGATTGCCTGGAGTACCCTCAATCTACTAGCCGCTGATACTATCACCATTTATAGATACATTGAAGCCAATGATCAATTTCTCTCTCAACCCGCTAGAGCAGGAAGACTAAAGTTTAGCCAACAAGCACAAACAGAAATCGATAGCGAGGATGTACCTGCTAAACTCGTCAAACATGGAAAGAATGTCTATCCTGATGATGTAGCCTGTCAAGAAATATTCAAAGGGTCCTTGTTTGCTAAAAAAGAAAAGATTCAGGCAGCAGCAGGAATTTTGCTGAAAGTCAATGATCAAATTGTCGGCACACTCTTGATCAATTATCGACGACCTCATGTTTTTGAACCTGATGAAAAAATAATTATTGAAACCCTTGCCGCTTCAGCCGCGATCGCTATTATGAATCAGCAATGGCTGGAAAATCGACAGCAATGGTTGAGAGCCTTCAGTGAGATTAATCGCCACATTAAAACCGCTATCGGCTTAGATAATAAACAACTCCCATTAAAAGATGATAAACAACTCCTAAACCTGATTATGCAACGATCTCTGGAATGCACTGGCGCAGACTTAGCAGATATTCGACTTTTTGATTCCGTAAGCCAAGAATTAGTTATGGAGGTTTGGCATCCAGCGAATGCACCAAAGGCTTCTTCGATTCGCACCAAACTGGGAGAGGGCATTACGGGATGGGTGGCTCAACATCGAGTAACCGTTTTACAGAACGATGTTACCAAGGACAGTCGCTACAAACGTTACGATGAACCATCGAATTCGGAGCTATGTGTTCCCATAGTGGATCAAGATCGTCTAGTCGGCGTCATCAACCTAGAAAGCTACCGCAAGGGGGCATTTGACAAAAGAGATGAACAAATGTTAGAAGCTTTGGCAGATCAGGTTGTTATTGCTATTCAAAGCGTGAAAAATAGAGAACAACTGGTTAAAGTGAGGGCTTTAGCTGATCTTGGAACCGTCACCAGTTCCTTGATTCATCGAATAAATAGTGAGGTGGGGGCAATTCGAGTATGGGCAGAAGATATTTACGATGTGGACAATCCCTATAGCGAAGGGAAAGCACTTCGGATTCGAGCTTCAGCAGAACGGATTCTCCAAAAAGCTCAACGGATGCAAGTGTGGATTCAGCAAGAGGATAAATTACCGATTAATATTGCCGAAGTGGTAAAAGAGGCTCTGGCACAAGTCGATGATTTCCCATCTAATATCGTTAAACAAATCAAATTACCTGACAACTTACCGGATATTTCGGTGGGTAAACAGCAATTGACTGATGTTTTTGATAATCTAATCCGCAATGCTGCCAATGCCATGCCAGAAGGGGGAACTTTATCAATTGGGGGTCAACTAATTGATAGTGAGGGAGAAACTTTAATTAAAGTGTGGGTCAAAGATACGGGGATAGGCATTTCCGAAGAAGATCGTGATCTAATCTTTGAGCCTAGCTATAGTATGCCATCTTCAGGACACGGTATGGGAATTGGATTGTGGTTAGCTCAGACCTATATTGAAAGTTTAAAGGGTAATATCACCTTTGACAGTGAAATAGGTAAAGGATCTCAATTCACTATTACCTTACCTATTAATTGAGTAGGGATTCTTTTAACTTCACAGATAAGCATAAGGAGATTGATATGCAAGAGAGGGAATTCAGAATTTTGCTAGTTGAACATAAGCCTGGTTGGAAAGATGATATCCTTGAAGGACGGATTGAAAAAGCTTTAAGTTATATTGAGCAACACGACTCCTGCTATTATACTCTCATAAAAGTTGAGACTTATGAAGACGCACATCAGGCTCTGTCACAAGAAACTCCTTACCACTTACTGATTACTGATATTAGTTTAGGTGGAAAGAGAAAGCCTTCTGAGGAAAATTCTTTTAAGGGAGTTATGCTTCTTAGCCAAGCCAAAGACCTGAATATACCAGCGATCGCAGTTAGCAATTTATCAATCAAGGGTGATAAATTTGACGAATTCTTTGTAGATTATGAAATCAAAGGTTTTTTCGATGAAGCAGATTACTCAAAGGAGTTAAAATTCATCGATAGAATACAAAAAATTTGGAAGACTTGGTATTCTCACCAATCAGGCAAAAAATTGGATGAAATTCATCTGGAAAGCACTAAAAGAAAACCTATTCCCCTTAATACACCGGAGCCAAATATGAACTTTTGCGCCTTATTAATTGGAGTGGCTAACTATCGCCATGTTACTCAACTCACCAAGACCACAAATGATGCCCAAGATTTATATGATGCCTTGATTCGTAATGGCTATTCTCCTAAAAACATGAATATTTTAAAAGATGGATATGCCACCAAAGATATTATTCTTGAACAACTAGGTTTGCTGGCTAACTCTACCGGAGAAGGTGACACGGCAATTGTTTTCTTTTCTGGTCATGGAATGCGTATTGTTGAAGGATCTTCGCAGGTAGAATATTTATGTCCTGTAGATGCTAACTTAGAACAAATTAAAGAAACTTGTATTAGCAGTGAAGAGTTTACAGCTAATTTGCGAAAAATTAAGGCAGATCGTTTAGTTGTTTTTCTGGATAGCTGTCACTCTGGTGGAGTCGGTGAACCCAAAGATGCAAACCTTCAAATCAAAAAAGGTTTATCAGAAAAAACCTACAATCAAATGGCTAATGGAAAAGGGCGAGTTATTATCGCTTCGTGCAAATCTAATGAGGTATCTTGGGAATTTGAGAATTGGGAAAATGGGCTATTTACCCACTATTTACTCGAAGGATTGAATGGTAAAGCAGCCAACAATGACAAGCAAGTTTACATCATGAGTTTATGTGACTATATCTCCAGAAATGTCCCTCAACAACAATCTACTCAACATCCATTTATAAAATTAGCATCCGAAAATTTCGTAATTGCTATAAACCCAGAATTTTCAAAAAAACCACCAAACCAACAAAGAACAACAACCCCAAATAATACTGTAACAAAAGAACAATTACGGAAGCAAATTAAGGATGCTTATACTGACAGTGAATTTGAGACTCTCTGTGGAGATATGGAAGTAGAATATCAGGATTTACTGCAATACAGAACTCTTGATCTACAAAGATTTCATCTAATTGATATTTGTTACCGTCATGGTAAGTACCAAGACTTGGTTGACAAAGTACACAATCGTTCCTATTTTGCCAATCAAGAAACCATAAAGACTAGCTAATGTCTAAGCAGATTATTAACCAATCAATTTTTTTTGGAGTTTAAAAAAATGATTTCATTTCAACAGATTCGTCGCTTTGTTGTCACCATGATTTTAACTATAATGCTGACAATTACCATCGCTTTTGACTTTGGAACTACAAATAGTTGGGCTGGAACTTTACCACCCCAAATTGCGACCATGAATCGAGTCGAGGCAATGACTAAGAATATTGAGGGCAAAGCTCAAGAAGCGATCGGCAACATAACAGGTGATCCCAAAGATCAGATGATGGGAAAAGCCAAGCAGGTCGAAAGTCAGGCTCGTAATACAGCAGAAGATCTCAAAGACAAGATGAAGTTAAAAGGGAGAACAAAAGCAGTAACAAAAAACATTGAAGGCAAAGCTCAAGAGACAATAGGTAAGGCTACTGGTAATCGCAACGATCAAGTTGCTGGAAAAGCTAAGCAAGCCGAAAGCCAAGGTCGCAATGTAGTAGAAGATGTAAAAGATGCGGTTCAAAATATCTTTAATTAAAGATCGATTGAAATCTTTTACTCCGAATCAATTTTCATTACTTTTATCTAAAGGAAAGAGGGAATTATGTTTGATCTCGTTTGGACTGCCGTTGTTATACTTTTCATTCTCTGGTTGTTAGGCTTCTCAGTTCACGTTGGGGGCAGCTTAATTCACCTGCTTTTGGTTTTGGTGCTGATTGGCATTGTCTACAACTTATTTCTGAGGGGACGTATTAGCTAATAATCGTTGTGGCTTGGCTTGCAAGCCAAAAAACTCCGACTCGCAACCAAGCTGTGATGTTTAGCTCAAATTCATTGCCACAGGTTTGCCTACATTATTCTGAAATCAGCAAGAGGAAGCATCATGAGTACTAGAATTGACAACTTCACCAAACAACTCCACGACAATTTAGAAGCGGTTGAAAACAGAGCAAAATCCCTTAAGGAAAGCATTCAATCCGCGATGAAAAAAACTCAAGCTGAGATTCAATCGAAACTCGACGAAGCGAAGGCACAGCTAGACGCTAAGAAACAAGAATTTGATGAGTACAGAGCAAGACTCAAAACTCAATTTGAGGAAAAAGAATCTGAGGTAGAGTCGAATATCGAGGAATGGAGAGCGAGTCGCGAAGTCAAGAAGCTCGAACATCGGGCAGATAAAGCTGAAGACTATGCAGCTACAGCGATCTTGTTAGCGATGGCGATGATGGAAGAGGCTGAAAAAGCAACCTTGGAAGCGATCGCCGCTAGACTAGATGCAGAGGCTGCTGCCGGAACCACAGAAAAGTAAGACCTGATTAAACCAAGCTTTTCGGGGAGTTTTAGCCACCGATATGCGCCTAAACATGGCGTTACCGTGTCGTATCTCAATGTTTACGAAAGAAAGGCAAAACTCAGATCGGCCTGATTAAGCCAGTGCAAATGCTTTCAGCACTATATCAGGATGTAGCGTTAGCTCAAGTTGCCAAAGAGGTTGAGGAAAAGACCATTCAGATGGTTGACGAGGCAAAATGAATACTCGCCACCTCAATTAATCATAAGGGAGAGAAAGAGAATGCCCAGAAGCCACAGAGAACGACATCGTACAGGGCGAATCGGCTGGCTACGGGCTGCAGTTTTGGGTGCAAACGACGGCATTGTCTCAACCGCAAGTCTAATCGTTGGGGTTGCGGCGGCACACACGTCTCGAAGCGAGGTGTTAGTAGCTGGGGTGGCTGGCTTGGTGGCTGGGGCGATGTCAATGGCCGCTGGTGAGTACGTCTCTGTCAGTTCACAAGCCGATACTGAGAAGGCCGATCTCTCGCGGGAACGGAAAGAACTTGATATCGACGAACCATCCGAGCGAGAGGAACTGGCGGCAATCTATGTGGCTCGTGGACTCGATCCGTTGTTAGCCAAACAAGTCGCCGAGCAGTTGATGACTCGTGATGCCTTAGGTGCACACGCCCGGGATGAACTGGGCATCTCCGAGAGCCTGACCGCTCGACCAGTTCAAGCGGCGCTGGCATCGGCAGGTGCGTTTGCCGTCGGTGCAGCCATGCCGCTGCTCACCGTGCTGGTAACACCAGAATCGAGATTGGTACCCGTTGTATTTGGAAACTCTCTGATTTTTCTGACCGCGCTGGGAGTGCTGGCCGCACGCACTGGTGGAGCCCCCGTGATCAAATCGGCCGTTCGAGTCGCCTTTTGGGGTGCGATCGCCATGGGGCTGACCGCAGCCGTGGGTGCCCTGTTCGGAACGGTCGCATGAGAGGGAAACAAGCACAACGGTGTACCGCCACCTAACAAGCATATGTGTATGATAGAGAGAATAAAATGCTTAACGAAACTCATTAGAACTCATTAGATCGGAGAAAGGAGGTCAGTCATGGATCTGGTACAGTTTATGGTAGTTATCATCGTGGTTGGGGTTCTATTGTGGCTCGTGAACAACTACATTCCGATGGACAGCAAGATCAAGCAAATCCTGAACATTGTGGTTGTCATCGCCCTCGTTTTGTGGATTCTTAAGGTGTTCGGATTGCTGAGTTTTCTCAAGGGAATTCGTATCGGTAGGTGAGTGATGTTCTAGACGGAAGGAAAGGTTGAATTATTATGGATCTGATGTCCATCACACTGGTGGTGCGCTGGCTAATAGGCTGGGGATTGATGTGGCGGTTGCCGCGACTTCCAGACCTTTCAGTCGTCGGTTCGCCTAAAGTCTCGGTCTTGATTCCGGCGAGGAATGAAGAGAGTACCCTCCCTAATTTGCTAACAGCCTTAAAGCAGCAAACATTCAAGCCCTACGAAATCATTGTCATCGATGACCAGTCCGCCGATGCTACCCCACAGATCGCCGAACAGGCCGGGGTGAAAGTAGTGCAGACTAGCCCTTTGCCCACAGGTTGGACAGGGAAAAACTGGGCACTCAAAACCGGATATGCAGCCTCATCTGGCGATATTCTCGTCTTTCTCGATGCCGACACTGAGCCAGGGGAGGAGCTGCTCCGCAGGCTGGTGGCAACTGTTCAACACTTAGGTGGTCTGGTCTCAGTTCAGCCCTATCACCGCACTGAACGCCCCTACGAACTGTTAGCGGTTCTGTTCAATCTCGTCGGCTTGATGGCCGTCAAACTGGGAGCAAGAGGTGGTGTGGCTTTTGGACCAGCTATGGCTACCAGCAAGGATGACTATGAGCGGGTCGGCGGCCACGACGCTGTGGCAGGATATGTTGTAGAAGACTGGTTCATGGCTCATATTTATGAGAGTGCGGGACTGCCAGCAAGTGCCTACATTGGTCATGGCCAACTGGACTATCGGATGTACCCCGGCGGGCTGCGGGACCTGGTTGTTGGTTTCGACAAAAACTTTGCAACGGCAGCAGGGGAAGTCTCTTGGCTGCGGATGCTGGCGGTTGTGTTCTGGCTTTCAGGGCTGTTCTGGGCGGCTTGGTGTCTGCCCGCATCCCTATTCGGCTGGCCGATTGTCGGGAATTCATCCTTACTATATAACGTACTGCTTTATCTTGCCTTCGCCATACAGTTAGCCATAATTGTATGGCCAGTGGGTTCATTCGGAGCAATCGTCTTTTTCTTCCCCATTCCGGTTGCCTTCTTCATTGCAGTGTTCCTGCTGGCAATTCTGAATCTCGAACGTGGTCAAATCGAATGGAAAGGACGAAGGATAAGTACCCGATGGCAAGGTGAATGAATGAGATTGTCTATACTACAGTTACCGGATGGGGTAATCGTCGGGCTGTGTGTGGTCGGTTGGACAGCCTGGTCACTTTTGATCGGTTTTGTCGGTCATCGACTTCCCCTGAAATTCCTAGAAACGGACACCTGCCTGACCCGGCCACGACCTTGGGGGGAAGATAGACAATGGTACAATCGGGTACTGCGGATCAAGCGATGGAAGGATCGGTTGCCAGAAGCAGGGGATTTCTTCCCAGGAGGTTTTCGCAAAACATCCGTTGGCGGTGGGGACTGTGCCGTAATGTCCCGTTTTTTGGCTGAAACCCGTCGCGCGGAATACGTTCACATCGCCATCTGGCTGTTTTGGTTAGTGACGATGCTCTGGACTCCTGGCTGGGGTGTGCTGGTAAACCTCGCCGTGGGAACAGCCTTCAACCTGCCTTGTTTGTGGGTGCAGCGTTACAATCGGCTTCGGCTCCAGCATCTGCTCGTATTGAAAGGACAGGGAAAAACGATATGCTAAAGTATGAGCTTGGCTGTGAATTAACCTACAGCATTGAGCAAGCAAGCACTCTAATTCTTAATGTTGCTATTGTCAGCAACAACCATCAGATTATTGTTCAGGAAGACCTCCATTCTAACTCTCAACGGTCGATTGAGGAATACATCACTTCTGTCAGTGGAAACCGATACTTTCGACTCAATGCCCTTCCTGGCAATTTGCAAATTTCCTATCGAGCAACCGTTGGCTTATCTCCTTATTATTCAGACCCCAGTACGATTTTTGAAGTAAAGCCAGCCGATTTACCCCTCGATATCTTGTACTATCTTTATCCGAGTCGTTACTGTCAGTCAGATCGATTATTGCGCTTTGTCGCGGCTGAATTTGGCCATTTAGTCCCTGGTTATTCCAGGGTGACAGCTATCTGTAACTGGATTTATGACAATGTTTTGTATCTCTCTGGTAGCAGTGATTCTTTAACTTCTGCTTGCGATACAGCGATAGAAAGGGTAGGCGTTTGCCGTGATTTTGCCCATTTAGGTATTGCTTTTTGTCGGGCCTTGAATATTCCAGCACGCTTTGTTTCCGGCTACGCCTATGGTTTAAATCCCCCCGATTTTCATGCCTGGTTTGAGGCTTATCTAGGGGATCGCTGGTATCTTTTCGATCCTACCCGCCTTGTGCCTCAGAGCGGGCTAATTCGCGTTGGCACAGGACGAGATGCAGCCGATGTTTCTTTTGCCACTATTTTTGGTCCGGTACAAATGAATCAGATGAGGCTTTTTATGGACTACTTACCCGATGCCAAGCCGATTTCCGAGAATATTTTGATACCGACAACAGAGGCGATCGCCATCTCTTGAGCGTACCCCAGTCAGGTATTCTATTATCGAAAATTTGGGTTGAAAACCCCGTCCTTTGAGGACGGCTTTAAGCTACAATGGAAAAAGCGATAACCAAGCTAAAAACTGAACCCTGACCACAGATAGTAGGGGGTTTCGTTCAGAAAAGATTTCAAATTCGGCCTTGAACGAGTAAAACTTTCTAGGAAATAAGGTTGAACATGAGATTTTTTCGACTTGTTCAAAGTGGCCGTCCGGCATTCGGACACTCAAAACGGACGGGTCGAAAGTGTCAGACTTAAGCAATTAAGCGTTTTTCGCTATCTGCGTCAACCCCATTGACGCGACCATCCTAAAAAAGTAGCGTGGTGAGGATGTCAATAACATTGTCTTTGAAAAACCCATTTTAGGAGTTGCCCATGTCATCCTCATCCCTACCCATTAAACTGGCTGTACTGGTTGTCATCATTGGTGAAACCGTCTTGCAAGACCGCATGATCAAGCTGCTGCAAGAGTTAGGCGTAACTGGCTATACCCTCTCGCAAGCCCAGGGCGCAGGTCGCCACGGCAACCGCCAGGGAGATATGGTCGGTTATAACACCAATATTGAGATCAAAACCGTTGTCTCGCAGGAAGTCTCGGAGGCGATCTTCTCTGGTCTCGTCGAGTATCAAGCTAATCATGCCTTAATCGCTTTCCGACAAAATGTCGAAGCGTTGACTGGGTTTGAGATAATTTAATTCGTCACTAACCCCGCCCTAAAAGGGACGGGGCTTGCCTAGACCAATTTAGGCGACGCAAGTAGAGACTACCGCATCGAGACACAATCTGGCCCAGACCTCCGAATACTTCCCTAGTTCGGATTCCCTCTCAGCTCTATTGGTAAAGCGTTGTTATACCAATTCTCCAAAGTCTGACTACAGAAGTTTAATCCCCCTAAATCCCCCTTAAAAAGGGTGACTTAAATTCGATGTGTAGTTTTCATTTAGAGAAATGGTATTAGACAAGACATCTTGATTGTGTTGCGGGAAGGGATCTTAACTTTACTCTTAAGGATTATCTCCATAGCAAGAGTTCCTGTTATCTCAAAAGACGGAAAGTCGTTAATGCCCACCAGACCCAGTCGGGCCAGACGGTGGATTAAGGAAGGAAAAGCTATCGGTAAATTCAACGACTTAGATATTTTCTATGTCCAGCTAACCACTGAACCTTCCGATAACAAAACCCAACCGATTGCTATTGGTATTGACCCGGGTAAATTATTCTCTGGAATTGGCGTTCAATCCTCCCTTTTTACGCTTTGGAAGGCTCACTTAGAACTTCCTTTTAAGCGAGTAAGAGAGTGCCTAGAAAATCGATGCTTAATGCGAAGAGGACGTAGAAAAAGACGGATTAACCGCCAACTTCCCTTTAATCTAAGAGCGCATCGACAAAAACGATTTTCAAATAGAAGACAAGGAAAATTATCCCCCTCAATTAGAGCTAATCGTCAACTCGAACTTCGAGTCGTTTCTGAACTAACCAAAATCTATCCAATTACCGATATTTACTTTGAGTACATCAAAGCCGATATTGATTTAACTTCCAGTAGAAAAGGAGCTAAGTCGGGAAAAGGTTTCTCGTCGGTTATGGTCGGACAGAAATGGGCTATTGAGCAACTATCTCAATTGGCAACAGTCCATACTCGCTTTGGTTGGCAAACCTCTAATCTTAGAAAACATTTGCGACTAGAAAAGTCCAAAAATAAAGCAGAACAATCACCAGAAAGTCATGCTAACGATGGAATTGCTCTTGCCTGTTTTCAGTTTTTAGATTATTGGCCATTTCATGCTTCTAATAGTCATGGATACGATTGGAAGGGTTCTGTTAAAGTAACGAACGCTCCCTTTGCTGTCATCAAACGTCCTCCTATTAGTCGTCGTCAACTTCACCTGATGGTTTTTTCTAAAGGTGGTAAACGACGTAAATATGGTGGCTCTACCACAAGACATGGGTTCCGTAAAGGAGATTTAGTTTCTTCTCCCAAAGGGATTGGTTATGTAAGTGGAGATACCGAAAAACAGCTATCTGTAAGCGATACCAATGGTCAACGATTGGGACAGATAGCTGTTAGTAAGATTCAGTTAATTCGTCGTTCTAACGGTTTAATTGTTTCTCGCTAACTCATATAAAGCTGCCCTCCGCTATCGCTAAAGGGCGGGGTTTCAGACCCATTTTTTCGATGAAAGATAACACCCCCAGAGTAACAAGTCTCAAATCTTATCTTCAGCATTTGCCTCAAAATGCGTCGGAAGCTATTGTTAGCACCAACTTTGCACCTTACCTGATATCATATTTAGGATTTTCAGACAAGGAGAGAATTCCACAGTACGACACGGGAGGCGGTGGGATTACCGACTTTGCCACTCGGAGAAACCTAGAAAACGATATTTTTCTGCATACAAAGAGTAATCCTTTTCTGCTGATAGAGTTAAAGGGTAGAGAGATTAACCTAACTGAAAATAGTCCAAGTTATAAGGCAACTGTCAATCAGTTAAAGCGTCAGTTATTAGGGAATAACTGTCAAGCAGCCCAATGGGGAATTATCACTAATAGTTCACACATCCAGTTATTTAGAAAACATGGTAAAACCATTTTTCCTGCCACTACTTGCATAGAGCTAACTCCTGATAACATTGATGATACTATAGCTCTGATCAAAACAAAAATTGACAGCACTCCCAAAGCATTAACGGTTACTGTTTACAACAATAAAGGCGGTGTAGGCAAAACCACCACAACCATAAATCTTGCGGCTATTCTTGCTTTTTTAGGTAAAAAAGTTCTAGTTTTAGACTTTGATTTTAATCAACGAGATTTAACTAGCTCTCTCCTAAATATAAAACCACAAAATGGACTACTAGAAGAGGCTTTAACTGATAAGAATATTGATCTAAAATCAGTGATTATTCCTTATATTTTTAAGAATCCAAAACTCCAAATTACCTTCGATGTTGTTCCTGCTGATCCTAAAATAGCAGGGCTGACGGAATTTGAATATCATTCTAAAATGAAAATATCCACTCTCCATAGAAAATTAGACTTAGCTAGATATGAATATGATTACATTTTTATAGATGCAGCTCCCAATTGGCGATTTACTAGCCAGCTGGCTGTTTATGCTGCCGATGTTGTCCTCTTACCCACAAAACATAACAATTCATTCTCCCTTAATAATGCAGCCACTGCCATCAAGGAGTTTCTGCCGGAAATGCAAAAATCAAAAAAAGATGGGACTCCCATAGCCTTACCAATTTTTTTCAACGGTGAGAAGATTACTCAACCACAGTTACAGCTTGCCCAAAAAGAAATTAATCAAATACTAAAAAATGACAAAAACCTTGTACCCTATTTTTATCCCAAACTCGCTCCTGCCAAAAAAGATTTACATATTCACCACCTGCCAGAATACGCTATTATAGCCAGTGCTGCTTTCGCTCGCGTGCCGGCCGTTTATAAACATATTTCCGTTTATTACTACTACGAAGACTTAGCAAAGGAGTATTTTTTACAATGATGGAATATACCGATATTGGTACTTTGAAGTATCTCTACTTAGATGAAATAGAAATTACCAATGGGACCGATGCTGATAGTTTTTTAATTGAAGTTGCCGCTAAACTATTACAGCAGACAGGTGGACGCAATTGGCTGCCTGTAATCGTCAAAGAACTATCAGAGGATCGCTATGAAGTTATCGGCAACTCATTTGTTTATGCTGTGGCTGAAAGGGCTGGACTAGAAAGAATTTGGTGTATTATTGCCGATGGAACAGAAGATGCTAGGAATATATCCAGAGTTTTGGCAAGAGAAGAAACCCCAAAACTAAATCTGTCAACAGCTTCAAGAGAAGAAATTAAATCTGCTTTACAGTTCTTAATTGAACAACCGAATAGCCCCCTAAAAACAGTTAAATTAGCTACTGCTACTGCTAGGATTGATGAGGCTCCCCGTCAATTCTGGAAGAGTTTAGACTCAATTGTTGCCCTCAAGTGTGGAATTACAAAAGGGAAGGGATTAGATTTACTCAAAACTGTCTTTTATCTCACTCCTCAAGATGCAGTGATTGAGGAGTTTTCAGAAGAAACTCTCAAACTCAAGACTGTTTCCGAATTAAAGACTCTAGCCAAAGAAAAAGGAATCGTTGGTTTAAGCAAGATGAAGAAAGCAGAGCTAGTCAGAATATTAGCGCAATCAGAAAAAGGAGTATGAATTATGAATTAGGAAGTGGGGAAGTGGGAAGTGGGAAGAAAAAAGCTGCCTCCTGTCTCCTGTCTCCTGACCTACCCTTTCAGCAATAAATCGCTAATTTCCGACTGACAATGACCAATTAAACGATTAAGGGCTTTTTTTCCTTGTTTACCTTGATAATCTGAGCGATCGCTCTCAGTAATTCGGTAGGGACGACCGATCGCCACCTTGACGCGATGATAAAATACAACGGGATGCCAACCATCTTGATCGAATAAAGGTTCCGTGCTATCTAATAAGCGCAGCAAACGCACGGGAAAAGGACTAATAGCAGTTTCCGACTCGGAGAGAATAGCCACAGGTAAGACCGATAGATTCTCCACGGGACAAAGCAGAGCTAAATGGGCAAATCCGCTTTGAAAACGGCTAATTTGACGAGGAGGAGTCAAATTTAACATCGGCGATCCACCTTCTGGAAATAAACCGATCCATCGTCCGGACTGTAAAAAATCCGTTGCTTGCCGAAAAAAAGTCCAGTGGCGTTTTTCAGGGGTATCAAAGGGAAAACAGCCCAATTCTCCGATTAATTCCCGCAAAAGAGGCGTTTTTCCCATGTAGTGATGACAGGCGATCGGGAGAGTTTTGCCCAAAGCTTGAATTAAAATCGGCGCATCCAAAAAGCTACGATGGTTACTTACCACGATCGCCACTCCTTGGCTGGGTAGATTTTCTTGACCGACAGTAAACAGACTCGTGCGTGTGGTATCAAGAATTAAACGAGAGGTAGATAGGGGGGTAAGCAGCTTCATGGGAAAAAAAAATCGGCCTTAAGATTGTTTTTATTGACTTAGATCACAACTAAAGGATAAAACAGAATTAGAGGATCATAAAATATAGGGATTATGTCCCAATCATCTACGGATCAGCCTCGGGGCAGCCTCGTCTATTTAAAAAAATAAATTTCATGAATGATTTGAATGAGCGAAAAACATTTGCTTTAACAACACCTCTTTATTATGTCAACGATATCCCTCACATCGGTAGTGCTTACACGACGATCGTAGCGGATGTTATGGCGCGATGGCAGCGGTTACAGGGCAATTCTGTTCTCTTAATTACAGGAACCGACGAACACGGACAGAAAATCGAACGGACTGCGGCAGCCAAAGGACTCAATCCCCAGGAACATTGCGATCGCATAGCCACCAGTTTTGCCAATCTCTGGGCAAAGCTACACATCCAGTATGACCGCTTTAGTCGCACCACTGCCCCCCGTCATCAGGCAATTGTTAACGAATTTTTTGAAAGAGTCTGGGAAAAAGGCGATATCTATCTCGATCGCCAACAGGGTTGGTATTGCGTCGCCTGTGAAGAATTTAAGGAAAAAAGAGAACTGTTAGATAATGGCTGTTGTCCCATTCATACTAATCTGGCCGCCGAATGGCGCGATGAGGAAAACTATTTTTTCCGTCTCTCTAAGTATCAGGCACAACTAGAACAATTTTACCAAGAACAACCCGATTTTATTCAACCGGAAAGCCGACGTAATGAGGTTCTCAACTTCGTCAACCAAGGACTACAGGACTTCTCCATCTCTAGGGTTAATGTCGCTTGGGGGTTTCCCATTCCCCACGATGGTCAGCATACCATCTACGTTTGGTTTGATGCCCTTCTTGGCTATGTTACCGCCCTTCTCGACCCCGAAGACGAACCCACCCTAGAAAATGCCTTGGCCAAATGGTGGCCGATCGATCTGCATCTGATCGGTAAAGATATATTAAGATTCCATGCCATTTATTGGCCGGCTATGCTAATGTCGGCCGGTTTACCCTTGCCCAAAAGAGTGTTCGGCCATGGCTTTTTGACCAAAGACGGGCGGAAAATGGGCAAAAGTCTCGGTAATACCCTCGATCCCTTCGATTTGGTTGAGCGCTATGGGGCCGATGCCGTCCGTTACTATTTCGTCAAAGAGATTGAATTAGGACAGGATGGCGATTTTCAGGAAACCAGATTTGTTAATATTCTTAACGCAGATTTAGCCAACGATTTAGGCAACCTCCTCAATCGCACCCTAGGCATGGTTAAAAAATACTGCCAAAATATCCCCCCCCAGTTGACTGGCGTAGATATCCCGAACGATAATCGTCTTAAGAATATGGGGATCAATCTAGGGGTAATTGTTGAACAGAAGTATGATGCGCTACAATTTAATCAAGCCTGTGAGGAAATATTGGCGTTAATTCGCGCTAGTAACAAGTTTATCGATGAGAGTGCGCCCTGGAGTTTATTTAAACAGAAACAACAAGCAGCGGTAGAACAAGTCCTCTACGCAGTTTTGGAATCAGTAAGACTCTCTGCCTACCTACTCTCACCGATAATACCGACCTTGAGCAGTAAAATTTATCAACAACTAGGTTTTGTTATTGATTTTAATACTTTCAGGTCGGAGGATGGGGAAAACTCCCCTGATGGTGTCTCTTTTTCCCAACACTGTCAATGGGGATTACCCACAAATCCACAACTAGGAACACCTGAACCGATATTTTCTAAACTAGAACTGCCTTTAAACGATTCCTAAAGGAATTTTTTAATAACTCTATTTTTTCAGGTCTATTGTCCTTTCGGATACAACTGGCAAACAATCAACACTAAACTTTTAACAAACGAGGAAAAATAAAATGTTTGATGATTATGACACGGCCCCAGTCTTCACCCCCGAACAAGTGCTAGAAAATCGCGGTCGTGTGGCGATTTTCATCGATGGTTCTAATTTATTTTATGCGGCTCTGCAATTAGGTATCGAAATTGATTACACCAAATTACTTTGTCGTTTAACTGCCGGTTCTCGTCTCTTGCGGGCCTTCTTTTATACTGGAGTTGATCGCACTAACGAAAAACAGCAGGGATTCCTCCTCTGGATGCGTCGCAACGGTTATCGAGTCATCGCTAAAGATCTAGTACAATTGCCCGATGGTTCCAAAAAAGCCAATCTCGACGTGGAAATCGCCGTAGATTTAATGGCCCTAGTGGGTTCCTATGATACCGCAGTCATTGTCAGTGGTGATGGGGATTTGGCCTATGCTGCCGATTCCGTCAGTTACCGCGGTGCGCGAGTGGAAGTGGTTAGTTTGCGATCGATGACCAGTGATAGTTTAATTAATGTAGCCGATCGCTATGTTGATCTAGATCAAATCAAAGAAGAAATTCAAAAAACCAGCAAGCATCACGTTGGTTATAATAACTTCCCCGTCAGCGTCTTAGACCAAGATCGGAGCAGTCGCTAGAAAAATTCCGCAAAAATCAAGTTTAAGGTGGGTAATTCCCACCTTTTTCAGTTATCAGTTATCAGTTATCAGTTATCAGTTAGCAGTTAGCAGTTAGCAGTTATCAGTGATACTATAGTCATTTCAATTAAGATTGAGAATATCAATGCCAGAGTTCATAAGGGTTTAACTGGTCTAGAGTGTATCAGACTTATCTGAAATGACTATAAATAGACATCTCCAAAAATTATAACCCAGTCACAGCTTGCTTTTGTTCTATGTACTAACCAAGCAGTTCGATAGCTGGAATGTATATCTATCGTTGCTAATTCAATTTTACTTAAAAAATATGAGGCAATTAAAATAATTTTT
>NZ_JADBTX010000105.1:0-31005 GCF_020245945.1 Microcystis sp. M015S2 | reverse complement strand
TAACGAAAGAATTAGGGATAGGAGCGAGCTTACTAGGAATTATTATTAATAAGTGAGAGATGGTGCGGCGAACTTTTTCGAGCCAAAACCATGAAAAGCTTATGATCTATGGATTTCATCTTTCTTGTCCCCCTGTCAGATTCCAAAGAGAAATAGCAAAACAAAGATGCTGACGCTCATCAGAAATTCCCAATATTCCATCTTCTCCCCAACGGTAGGCACGAGAACGGGCATGATCATGAGTAAAATATTTCCAAGCACTACCATCCTGACTATAATCTTCTCGGACAGTTGCCCATTGGCGATCGCTTAAATAGGGACCCCATTTTTTCCAAGGGATATTTTGTTCACGGACTTCTTGCAAGCGTTTGTATTCTTCAGTTTGTTTCCGAGCTTCTTGCAAGCGTTTGTATTCTTCAGTTTGTTTCCGAGCTTCTGCGAAGGAATTGTCTTTTTGGGTATCTTGAATTGTAAACATGACTTTTCTCCTTTATCTTCTTTTGTCCTGTACTTAGCTTTTTGCAGTCCTTATATTTTTTGTCCTGTACTTAGGTACTTGGTATGGTGGACTTGTTGAACCAAGAATCCCTCCCATGAGCGCTTCGGGGAGCATCAAATAACCAACTGCCTTTAAATCGCGAAGCTCCAGTCACCAGCACCTTTTCCCCAGACCACTGGTCTCCTAATAGTTGGGGGATAGGCGTTCCTTGCATGGCTATAACCTCTTTTTCTCTGAAAAAGTGCCTTATGAGGCTCTGACCTAATTCTATCGAGAAGCAGACTAGGTATAACTACTTAAGTAAAAAAACTTAATATAACTTCGGTTGGGGATAGGCCGAAACTCTGCTGCTATCCCAGCCAGTCAACCTGATTTTTTGGGGGAATTGATGGCAAAATCTTCTTAGCTTCAACTAACTTTAATCAAGCCCAACAATCTCCCCCTTACCGGCAATCACTTCGCCGATTTCGTAGGCATTAATCCCAGAGGATTGTAGTTGATTAATAGTCGATTGCGCCAGATCTGATGGGACAATAATCACAAAACCGATACCCATATTAAAAGTATTAAACATGGCTTCGGCATTAACCGATCCCATCTGGGCTAACCAGTGAAAAATCGGCAAAACTGGCCAACTTTCGGGATAAATCTGCACGGAATGCCCTTTACCTAAGCAGCGGGGCAAATTTTCCGGGATGCCACCCCCAGTAATGTGGGCCATGGCGTGAATATCTAACCCAGAGCGCAGCAGTTCTAGCACAGGTTTGACATAAAGTCTAGTGGGAGTTAACAAAACTTCACCTAAGCTAGAGCCAGCCAAAATTGCGGGGCAATCTTGCCAATTTAAGCCCTGGGTGTCGATAATCTTACGAACAAGACTAAAACCGTTACTGTGAACCCCACTACTGGCTAAACCGATAGCCACATCGCCGATTTGCACCTTACTGCCGTCGAGTAATTGACTTTTTTCGACAATACCGACGCAAAAACCGGCTAAATCGTACTCTCCTGCCCCATAAAACCCCGGCATCTCCGCCGTTTCCCCTCCCAAAAGAGTACAACCACTATCACGACAGGCACTAGCGATTCCCGATACCACCGCCGCTAACTGTGACGCTTCCAGTTTACCGGTGGCGAGATAATCTAAGAAAAATAAAGGTTCGGCCCCGGAGGTTAAGACATCGTTGACGCACATAGCCACGAGGTCAATTCCCACCGTATCATGGCGATTGAGACTATGGGCAATTTTCAGCTTGGTTCCCACACCATCAGTTCCCGATACTAACACGGGTTGCTGATAACCGGAAGGTAACTGAAAATAGCCGCCAAAACCGCCTAAACCGCCGATAACTTCGGGACGGAAGGTACTTTCCACATTTTGGCGAATTTTCTCGACGAAAGCGCGTCCCGCTTCCACATCCACGCCCGCTTCTTTATAATCCATGCCCAATTGACCGATTGTATCTCTCAAATTTTACCCGGATTTCGAGCGCATTCGCTCCCTTTTCCAGCTAAACCTAACCACAATTTTTGATTTTTACAAGAGGTCTAATCCTCTTGAGGATATTTTTCCCAAAGATCTGTGATTTGGCGAAGACTTTGGAAGTTGCCATTACCGAGGATCAAATGATCTAGGAGAGGAATGGCTAGATAGGTAGCCCCCTGTAATAATTGTTCTGTGAGTAAAATATCGTCTTGACTAGGCACAAGTGACCCGGTGGGGTGATTATGGGCGATAATTAACTTAGTAGCTGATTGTTTCACTACTTCTCGAAAGATTTCTCGCGGATGTACCAGTGTTTCCGTGGCTGTGCCGATAGTAATCACTTTTAGTGCGATTAACTGATTTTTGACATCGAGTAAAATAACGGCGAAACGTTCCTGAGACTGATACATTAGTTCGTGGCCAAGGATAGCGGCAGCGGTATCGGGACTATCGATGACCATTTTTTCCGTCGGTCGTCGTTGAAAAGCTCGTTTTCCCAATTCGATCGCCGCTAGAATAGTAGTAGCCTTAGCCGGTCCAATGCCATGAATAGCGGTTAATTCTTGGGGCTGAATATCCCTCAAAACGTCCAAAGGATCCCGGCGATATTTACTCAATTCGTTGAGAATATGCTGTCCTAAACCCACCGCCGAGAGTTTCCCCTTACCTTGACCTGTAGCCAGTAAAATCGCTAATAATTCGGCGTTACTGAGGTTTTTCGCCCCGACGCTGATTAAACGTTCCCTTGGTCTTTCACTGACAGGAATATCGGCAATTCTTAAGCTGTAGGTCATGGGAGTGGCAGGCTACCGCGATAAAATTCCATCATACAATTTTAGCCAGTGCCTAGAGGGATTTTGCCGATAAATCAAGGGAAAAAATTCTCCTTACTGATAGCGAATTCCCGCATCTTCGAGGCGCTGTAAAGCTTCCCCTAATCGCGGGATATCGGCGATTAAACTGACGCGCACATAACCTTCCCCTCCCTCTCCAAAAGCATTACCCGGAGTGACAACAACACCAGTTTTTTGCAGGACGCTGAGGGCGAAATCCGTGGAAGTCATACCGACGCTACAGGGGACCCAGAGATACATTGTCGCCTTAGAGGGGGGAATATCCCAACCTAATTGCCCCAAACCTTTGATTAAAAAATCTCGTCGCTGCCGGTATCTTTCCTGTACTTGTTTGACGTATTCATCCGGCAGTTGTAGGGCGGTTTCGGCCGCTTTTTGGATGACGGAAAAGATGCCATAATCGAGATTAGTTTTCAGGGTGCGTAACCCTTGAATAATATCGGAATTGCCCACGACAAAACCGACGCGCCACCCGGCCATATTATAGGTTTTCGAGAGGGTATGAAATTCCACACTAATCTCTTTTGCCCCCGGAATTTCTAATAAACTGGTGGGCTGATAACCATCAAAACTCAATTCAGCATAACAGAGATCGTGGACGAGCATAATCTCATAGTGCTGGGCCCAAGCAACGATTTTTTCAAAAAACTCCCGGGGGGCAATGGCGGCGGTGGGGTTACTGGGATAGTTAAAATAGAGGATTTTCGCCTGTTTAGCCACATCTTCGGGGATAGAATCGATATCTATCAGCCAATCCTGTTCTGCTTTTAAAATGATCGGGTATAGCGTCGCCCCGGCAATCAAGGGACCGCGAAAATGGGCGGGATAGGCGGGACTGGGAACCAAGACCACATCGCCGGGGTTAACATAAGCTAAGGCCAGGTGAGATAGTCCCTCTTTGGAACCGAGCAGCGGTAAAGCTTCGTTATCGGGATTGAGTTGCACACCATAACAGCGATAATACCATTTAGCGATCGCTTCTCGGAAACTGGCGGTTCCTTCAAAGGGTGGATAACCGTGAAATTGGGGGGTTTCAAAAGCTTGAATGGCCGCTTCGATAACTGGACGCGGGGCAGCACCATCCGGGTTGCCCATGCCTAAATCGATTAAATCTAGTCCTTCTTTGCGGGCTAAGGCTTTTAATTCATCCAAGCGGGCGAAAACGTAGGGGGGTAAGGCACTTAATCGCTTGGCGCGGCTATTCGTCCAATTTACACTCATTACTTCTTGGCTTACTGATCGAGGTAATCTACCATTATGGCACGAGTGTATGGCTAATTTAGCAGTTAGTTATTAGCTGACTTCTTTCTGCTTCAGTATGACTGGAATTGCCCGACATCGGAGATGGGGAGCCAAACTAAGGTAATCTGATTAACAGAGGCCCAAAATTACTGATTAGCCCTAGCATTACCCCCATTCTTCGGGATTATCCCCCGGTAAGTCCTGACTCCTCACTCCTCAATTCTTTTGTCAAATATGACTGCGATCGCTGCCCAGATAACTTCTATTTTACCCCCCGACACGACGGTTATTACCTGGCCACAAGTGCCAAAAGAGGAACAAGAAAGACTATCAAGGGCAATTAGGGGCAAAAGTCCTGAAATTATAGTTTATCCCGCTAATACGGCTGCTTTAGCCTCTCTGGTGCGTTTTACCAACGAAAATCGTCTGTCTTTACTGGCCTACGGTCAAGGCAGTAAATTAGATTGGGGTGGGTTAGTCCAGTCACCCGATATTTTAGTCAGTACCCAAAATCTCAACCGGATTATTGACCATGCTAGGGGAGATTTAACTATAACCGTGCAAGCTGGGCTTAAAATAGCGGATTTACAGGCTTTTTTAGCTCCTAGCTCTCAATTTCTTTCTCTTGATCCCAGTTACGCCGATAATGCCACGATTGGCGGTATTATGGCCACGGCCGACGCGGGAACATGGCGGCAAAGATACGGTGGTGTCCGGGATTTGATCCTAGGATTCTCCTTTATCCGTCACGATGGCGAGATTGCTAAAGCTGGAGGGCGTGTGGTCAAGAATGTGGCGGGATACGACATGATGAAGCTATTTACGGGTTCCTACGGCACTTTAGGGATTATCGATCAGATTACCCTGCGACTGTATCCCGAAACTGCTAACTCAGAAACCCTGATAATTAGAGGAAATAGCGAAAATATTAGTAAATTAAGTCAAGTTATTCGGCAATCGTCTTTAACTCCCACCGTGGCTGAATGTTTAAACCTAGGGATGACGCAAGCATTAGGATTAGGGGAAAAAGTCGCTTTACTGCTGCGTTTTCAAAGTATTCCCGAAAGTATTAGCGAACAATCGCAACAGGTGAGTTATTTAGGACAACAGTTAGATTGTCAGACTAATTCTTATCGGGATGAGGAAGAAGTTTCTCTATGGCAAAGATACCGAAAAACAATCGATAATTATGACCAAGAGGGCAATTTTTTCGGCAAAATAGGATTATTACCCAGCAGTTTAGCTCTAGTTATCGACCAAATTAACGGACTAGCCTCGATTAATATTAGTAGCGGCGTGGGTAAAGTTATCTTAAAATCGGAGGAAAATCTTGACAAAATTCGCTCTTTATGCAGCGCCAATCAGGGTTATTTAACTGTGTTAACCGCACCTCTATCCCTAAAAGAAAAAATTGAACCTTGGGGTTATACAGGTAACGCGATTGCCATGATGAAAACCCTAAAAACTAAATTCGATCCTCACGGTATTTTTAGTCCTGAACGCTTTCTTAACAAAATCTAATTAAAAATCATGCAAACCTCCGAGAATTCCGTTAACTTTCAAGAATTAATCGACCAAAAAAATCAAGGATTTGACCCCAAAAATCCCCCTGCCCAAGAATTAATTGATAGTTGTGTTCACTGTGGTTTTTGTCTTTCTACCTGTCCCAGTTATCGAGTTATTGGCAAAGAAATGGACTCCCCCCGGGGTAGAATTTATCTGATGAATGCCATCAACAAAGGAGAAGCAGTTTTAGACGAAACCACTAGCCAACATTTTGATACTTGTTTAGGTTGTTTAGCCTGTGTTAGTACCTGTCCATCGGGAGTACAATACGATCAATTAATCTCCGCAGTTCGTCCGCAGGTGGAACGCAATCAACCCCGCAGTTTTAAAGATAAAATTATTCGTTTTCTGATTTTTAATCTCTTTCCCTATCCCGTCCGTCTCAAATTATTTTTACCTTTCCTCTGGTTATATCAAACCCTGGGATTACAAACCCTAGTCAGGAAATCGGGTATCTTAAAAATGCTCTTTCCCCGTCTAGCGGCCATGGAATCAATTCTCCCCAAAATTACCCTAAATTCTCTGTTTAAAAACTATCCCGATGTTATTCCTTCCCAAACGGAAAAACGCTATCGGGTAGGGGTGGTTTTAGGTTGTGTGCAGCGCCTCTTTTTCTCGCCGGTAAATGAAGCGACAGTGCGGGTTTTAACTGCCAATGGTTGTGAAGTGGTTATCCCAAAAACCCAGGGTTGTTGTGCCGCTTTACCCGCACACCAAGGACAGGAAAAACAAGCACAAAGTTTGGCCAGACAAATGATTGATAGTTTCGCAGCAAGCGAGGTTGATTATATTATTATCAATGCGGCGGGTTGTGGTCATACTCTCAAGGAATATCATCATATTTTAGCCGATGATCCTGAATATAAAGATAAGGCTAAGGAGTTTGTGGCTAAAGTACGCGATGCTCAAGAATTTTTGGCAGCAGTGGGATTAACTGCTGATTTATCCCCGATTACCGAGACAGAATTAACCCTAGTTTATCAAGATGCCTGTCATCTTTTACACGGACAAAAAATCTCGGTGCAACCACGGCAATTATTGCAAAAAATCCCCAATATTAACTTAAAAGAACCTATCGATGCGGCCTTATGTTGTGGCAGTGCCGGAGTTTATAATATGCTACAGCCAGATACTGCCGATGAATTAGGTCAGCAGAAAGTACGCAATTTATTAAATACTGGGGCTGCGGTGATTGCTTCTCCTAATCCGGGTTGTTCCCTACAAATTAAAAAACATCTACAATTACAGGGAAAAGATACACCCGTTATTCATCCTATCGAATTATTAGATTATGCGATTCGCGGGCTGAAAATTAGCTAACTCCCACCATTTGAGGTGTGTTAGTGGTGTCAGGGAAGCAAAAGAAAACCCCACAGACAAAGACCTTGTAATGATAAAATCGACAATGGCGACAGCTTGGCCATTAGTATTTTTTGCGTCGGACTAGCAGGAGATAAAAGCGTGACCTTTAAGATTGGTTTACTCGGTTTCGGGGTTGTGGGGACGGGAACAGCGAAAATCCTCCTCGATCCTTTTGGTCGTCATCCCGTACTCAAAGAGATTACCATTGGACGAGTGGGAGTTAGATCCCTAGATAAACCGAGAGAAATCGAGCTTTCTCCCCATCTTTTGACCACTGACCTAGAATCGATCGTTACTGACCCCGAAATTGATATTATTGTCGAATTATTGGGGGGTTTGGAACCGGCACGCTCTTTAATTCTCCAAGCAATCGCATCGGGAAAGCACGTTGTTACGGCAAATAAGGCGGTTATTGCCCGTTTTGGTGACGAAATCTACGCCAAGGCCAACGAAAAAGGGGTTTATGTCCTCCTAGAAGCGGCCGTGGGTGGTGGAATTCCCGTCATTAAACCCTTGAAACAATCCCTCGGCGCTAATCGTATCAGCAGCATTATGGGAATTGTCAACGGCACAACTAACTATATTCTCACGGAAATGAGCCAAAAAGGGGCAGATTTTAGCGAAGTGCTGGCCAAAGCTCAGGAATTAGGTTATGCAGAAGCGGATCCCACTGCGGACGTGGATGGATTCGACGCAGCCGATAAAATCGCTATTTTAGCCTCTCTGGGTTTTGGAGGTCGGGTAAAACGGGAAGATGTTTACTGTGAAGGTATCCGGCAAGTTAGCGCCGTCGATATCGCCTACGCTGATAGACTGGGATTTGTGATTAAATTATTAGCGATCGCAAAAGATACGGTTAAAGAGGATTCCGATACCCTAGAGCTGCGGGTTCATCCAACCCTAGTACCGAAAATCCATCCCCTCGCTAATGCTAACGGAGTCTATAACGCTATTCTGGTCGAGGGGGAACCCTTGGGACAAGTGATGTTTTATGGACCGGGTGCCGGTGGCGGACCGACGGCCAGTGCAGTAGTATCGGATGTGATGAATATCGTCGGAATTTTAAAAAGTAGTGGCAAAACCAAGGAACTTGACCCGCTTTTAAGCTGTGTTCACCAGCATTATTGTCAAATCGCCCCCATGGAGGATTTATCGACCCGTTTTTATGCTCGTTTTCTCTGTCGCGATGTGCCGGGGGTCATCGGTCATTTAGGTATGGCTTTCGGCGACCATGGGGTTAGTCTAGAATCCGTGGTACAAATTGGGATTAGGGGTGATTTAGCCGAAATTGTCGTTGTCACCCACGATGTACGCGAGGGCAATTTCCGCAATGCTTTAGTGGCAATAGAGTCTTTAGAAGCTATTGACAGTATTCCTAGTATTCTCCGGGTTTTGTAATTAAGAAATCGCTTTTTTTATGGTCATGGGTCGGAGAATCAGAAGTGAGAAAAGTTGGCTAAGTTTCATTAGCACAATTTTGTTTTTTTGTCTAGGTTTTTTGGGCTTAAATCAAAAATTAATTTTTGCCCAAGGGTCTGATAATGTTTGTCCCCTGCCGATTTTATCAAGGTTACAACGCCATAAAATCCGAGCGGGGGAAACGATCGCCTCCATCGCCGAAAAATACGCTCTCATCCCGGCAACGATAATTAAACTCAATCCGACTATTCTCAAAAATGGTGTGGCTCCCGTCGGTAAAGAAATCTTTATTCCCCCGATGAACGGCATTCGCATCGAAGCACCCAAGGGTTCCACTTGGCGCGATTTAGAAGCGGCCTATGGTATTCGTGCCGATATACTCTTTGAGCTTAACGGTTGTGGTCGCCGGCCGACAATAGTTTTTATCCCTGGCACCAATTGGTCCGCCGCCGGCAAGCGATCGGATTATACTGGATTAAGTTCTTATCCCTTACCCTTGGCCAGCACTGTCGGATTAGCCTACGGTTGGCAAAAAAGCCCCACGGAACCGAAAAATCTCTTTCATAGTGGTATTGATCTTCTCGCCTCAATTGGTACACCAGTTCTAGCAGCCGAAGATGGTCTAGTAATTTATGTGGGTCAGGAAGGGGCCTATGGTAATTTGGTAGTAATTAATCATTTAGGTCGCCGGCAGACCCGTTATGCCCATTTAAGCAGGGTTACAGTCAGAATTGACCAACGGGTACGAGCAGGAGACGTTATCGGTGCGGTTGGCACCACGGGACAACCGGATATTATTCCCCCCCATCTTCATTTTGAGGTGCGCTTAGATACTCCCGTCGGTTGGACAGCGCAGGATCCGGCTTTGCATTTGCCCCAAATCGGCCCGCGATGAAGTCATACTAAATCCTGTTTAAAAGGTGTAGGAGAGTGGGTGAGTGCCGAGCGGGGGAAACAATCCATAACCGGGTTTTTAAAGTTGGATTGGAAGTTAATCATACTATTTTGGTATAAAATATATTTTCCGGCAAAAATCCCCCTCTTTGGGGAGAAGGGGAAAAGCCAACCCAAGATTAACCCTGCACCATCACCGAGGCAGCCGCAGCCACACCGGCGCCGGGGGTGACACCTTCGACACCTAACTCGATTAAAGTCGCTTCAATGGCAGCGATAACCGTGAGGATATCCCTCTCACTGGCAAAACCTAAATGACCGATACGGAAGATTTTACCCTTGAGGTGATCCTGACCACCAGCCACAGCGATGTCGAACTTTTTATTGAGAGTCGAACGAATTTTTTCCGCATCCACCAGAGTGGGGGCCACGGCAGTAATCGCCGTGGAAGCGCAGTAATCCGCCGCGTAGAGGGGCAAATCCAGGGCCCGCATACCGGCCCGCGTCATCTTCGTTAAGCGTTGGTGACGGGCGAAAATTGCCGCTAATCCCTCCCTTCTCATCATTTGCAGAGAAGCTTGTAAACCGTACATCAGGTTAACTGGAGGGGTAAAGGGGGAACTATCCTCATCGGTGGCTTTTTTGTATTTGCCCAAATCTAGATAAAAACGGGGCAGTTTGGCGGTTTCGTAGGCTTTCCAAGCTTTTTGACTTACGGAAACAAAACCTAAACCGGGAGGAATCATATAACCTTTCTGGGAACCAGAACCGACCACATCTAAACCCCATTCATCGATGGGAATATGATAAGCTCCTAAACTGGTGACAGCATCGACGATGATTAAAGCTTCCCCGTGGTCTTTTACCGCTTTGTTAATGCTTTCCAAGTCATTGAGAACCCCGGTGGAAGTTTCCGAATGGGTGATAATTACCGCTTTGATGGCTTTTTCCTTGTCTTCGGTCAGTTTAGCAGTGAATGCCTCTGGATCTAGGGGTTTACCCCATTCTGCCTTAATGATATCCACATTTAAGCCGTAGGCTTTCGCCACTTTCGCCCAACGTTCCCCAAATTTACCATTATCCCCCACCAAAACTCGATCGCCGGGGCTGAGAAAATTAATAATTCCCGCTTCCATGGCACCGGTTCCCGAAGCAGTTAGCATTAAAACATCGCCACTGGTTTGATGCAACCATTTGAGATTTTCGGTTAATTCGGCGATTACCTTGCTAAAAGCACCCGTCCGATGACCGATAGGTGCTTTAGCCATAGCCAATAATACCGCTTCCGGCACTGGTGTGGGGCCGGGAATCATCAACATATTTTTATTTTCCATGGTTCGTCCTCTCTCGTTGGGCTATATTCAAAAAGATAAAAAACCAAATCTCGATCGCATCAATTCTGAGGGGATGATTTAAGATTCGGCAAACTCTGATTATATCCCGGCAGATAGCCTTGTCAGTTATCAGTGATCAGTAGTCGGGAATCAGGATTCAGGAGATAGGGTGATAGGGTTTTGGGGTGATAGGGTGATGAGACAGCTTCCCCATCTCCCCAATTCCCCACTTCATAATTCATAATTTATAATTCATAATTCCCTCTCCCCACTTCCCCACTTCCTAACTCCTATTCCCGATTTTCAAAGAGTTTTTGGATACCGCGGGCAGCATCGGGCAGTTTTACCAAAGATTCGCCAATTAGAACCGCATTTGCTCCCGCTTGCTTCACTTTCGCCAGATCTGTTGCTGTGTGTAATCCCGATTCGCTGACGATCAGAATACCTTTTTCTCGCACCTTTTCGCCCCTGGCTTCTAGTAATTGGCGAGTATTGTCTAAATCGACTGTAAATGTCTCTAAATTGCGGTTATTAATGCCGATTAGTTCGATTCCCTCAATGGCTAACACTCGATCGAATTCAGCCAGACTATGCACCTCTACCAAAGCTGTCATCCCTAAACCCTTGACAATTTTGACAAAATATGCTAGGTCTTGATCGCTTAAAATAGCGGCAATTAAAAGGACAGCATCGGCTCCTTTAGAGCGAGCGTAGTAGATTTGATAGGGATAAAGGATAAATTCCTTGCATAATAGGGGTAAAGATACCGCTTGCCGGACGAGGGTAAGATTTTCGTAACTACCTTGAAAAAACTTACTATCGGTTAAAACCGATAAACAAGTGGCCCCTCCCTGTTCATAGGTACGGGCGATCGCTACAGGATCAAAATCTTCGCGGATGACTCCCTTGCTAGGGGAAGCTTTTTTCACTTCGGCAATCAAAGCGGGTTGGGTTTTACCCTGGTTTAAGGCGGCTAAAAAGTCGCAAGGTGGCGCAGTATTGGCTATTTTTTGGCGTAATTCCAATAAAGGCAACCGTTCGCGCAATTTATCGACTTCTATCTCCTTATGCCAAACGATTTCTTCTAAAATATTTTGCGGTTGTGCCTCTGGCACTTTCACCACATAACTCAAACTCTCAACTTTAACGGCAGGATTGGGGTGTTTTCTTCGGATCTGCATTTTTTCACTGTCCAGAGTGTGAACAGTGATTAGTTTAACAGTGATTAGTTATCGGGAATTGAAATAGAGACGGGGAAAACCACGTCTCTACAGACATTTATCTAGACTTGTGTGGATATTCCCAGTCCTCACCGAAAGGCTATTGCATAGCTTCGATCGAACGTTCTAAAATCTTATCTTGGAGTTTTTCGTCTTCTTGACGATTTTCAGTTAATAAAACCCGCGCTTTTGCAGTTCCTGCCTCCCCTTCCCCTAAAAGCTCCTCTGTACGAGTTAAGACTTTTTCTTCGAGCATTCCTTCTGCTTGTCGTTCTTGGGTTAAATTAAGACGTGCTTTTTCTTCAATATTCATAAATTTATCCTTGCCACAGGTGCGATCAACTTCTACCTTTAGTCTGACACAAATTTAGTATTCCGTATCATTAACTACAGAAAAATTTAGAATCTTACCGGCGAAACTGAGATTTAGGTATTTGTTCTCATTCCTCAAATGGACAGGGATCGATCGACCTAAAGCTATAAAATAAAACCTATGGAACAATTCCCCAGCGTAATCAAGCTTGTATATCGGGCGAATAATTATCGATTACCCAAACCAACAGATTTCTGGACAGTATCCGACTCTATCGTAATATCCTATTTGCAGAGCTTATGACCAAAGGTAATTTAAACGATCTCATCCGTACAGAAGCTAATAAAGAGGTAGAATCCCAACCCTCTCCTTCTCCCAAACGTTCTAAGGAAACTAACGCCACCCTACAGGCAAAAATTAAGGACTTGACGGCAGAGTTAGAAAAAACCGAGAAAAATGGGCAAACTCTCCAAGAAAAAGTTATTTCTCTGGAAGAAGAACTTAAAGAACATCTGGAACTCTCTGTCAGTTTACAGCAGTTACAACAACAGACCGAGCAGTTAGAATCTGTCCTCTCGGAAAAAACCACTTTGGTGGCAAAATTATCGAGCCAATTAAGTCAATCCCAGACGGAATTAACCGAGAAAAAACAGTTAATTGAAAAACTATCGAGTCAATTAAGTCAATCCCAGACGGAATTAACCGAGAAAAAACAGTTAATTGAAAAATTATCGAGTCAATTAAGCAAGACAGAAACAGAACTGACTGATAAAAAACAGTTAATTGAAAAATTATATAATCAAATTAAAACCCTAGAAAATAGTCCCACCCCTGAACCGTCAGCAATTACCAAACCTGTGCCTAAGAAACCCAGTCTTTATAACTTTGAAATGGCAACTTTAGTCCGTTATATTGCCCCAACTCCTACCCCCACAGAGTTAACGGATTCCGATATCGGTTGGTTCGATTAATTATGGCTAGTAAAAACCAAGAACAACAACATCCACAGGAAAGACTTGATCGCCCGATTGTTGATCAGCTACTGCAATCAGAACCCAATGATTTAAACTTAGCTGAATGCGCTCGTTTACGCATACGTTATCAAAACTTTCCGGGGGCAAGAGAAATCCAAAGAGATTTAGATTTAATCCTAAAAAAATGGCAGTTAGATGAAGCGAGTTTATGGGCAAAAACTCGACAACTGCACAGTCATGGACAAGTGTATCAAATTCGCCAAACCGAGGAGCAACAGGATTGGAGTTAAATTGCAGCAGTTATCTTAAATGGTGCGAGAGGAAAAATCAAACCTATAATTTGATTTTATCTAATAATCTCTGAAAAGGATTTTTTGGTTTGCTTGCTGGCGGATCTGCGGGGGGATTAGGATCATCTAGATAACGATAATATTTCCAGATATCCCAGTAGGGACAACCCGGTTCAATGCGAATTCCTGCCCAATGTAAATATTTTAAGGGCTGATTTAATTTCGGATCGATTAAAATATTCCCCTGACGTTGAAAATGAGAACTTCCCCCCCAATTTCCCGCTTGACAACCCGGGGCGCGGACAAGATTAAATCGATTGGGAACTCGTTTGAGAATGGTATAATTAATAATCGGTTGATCGGAGGTTTTTTGAGAAAAATCAAAATATTCTGGATGAGCGGCACATTCTTGAAAAGCGCTATATAATTCCTGTTCTGAGAATAGATTCTTTTTACTAGCCCAAAAACCACCGTTAAACATTCCAGTTAGATCATTTTCTGTGAAGATTCCTTGTTCTAAAACAATCGGATTAAAGACATCAGTAATCCCTTTTTTGTGTTGGTAATCACAGCAGAGAAAATCGTAGGTATCGAGGAAATTTAGATTATCTATTATTTTTTCAAAAACTACGATATCGGTATCGATATAAAGAAATTGATCTAATTCTCCAAACCAACACACCTGCTTGCGAAATTGATTAGGACGAGCAAAGAATTTTTCTCCAAAAATATCATAGATTTTTTGTGCCAATTCTTCTACTAATTGCAGATCTGGATAGAGAATAACGCCATATTTTTCTGCTAATAAATCGGCAATTTTTTGATAATTATTGTCGTAGGGAATCAAGATAACGGGAGAATCGGGATCGTACAAACGAATACTATTCATTAATGCGATCGCTTGATCAATAACTCGATCGTTAGCGGTAATGTAAATTCCTCGCTTCATAAACATACTAGGGGTAAGAGTTAGAAATAATTATATAGCAGTTATCTTAATGGTGAAGTAGAAAGTTTTCCTTTTGGGGAGTCAGCCATCAGCTTTTTTCTCCCGATATCCCTGTTCACTGATAACTGATCACTGATAACTGAATAGCCGATCGATCTTTCTCTGTCAACTCTTAAAGTTGATGAGTTTGATTTTTGAATTGGCGAATAATTAAGGAAATATCACTGCTACTTAAACAGTTTTTTCTTAAGTTTAGCGAGGGAACTCTGTATCCATAATTTTTTAAGCCGCAGGGGTTCTAAACCTTCTATATCAGCTGGGTAGCGTTTTTTAATATCAAAGAAATCATTAATTTCTCTTAAAATTGTTTCAAAACGTGGTAGTAATTTTTCGGGATGATAATCATCGATAAAATTAGCTGGTAAAGAATTAACGGGAAAATTACGGGCATAATTAAGAATACGTTCTAGATCATATTGACTGGAATAAGCCCCGATTTTTTGACAATTGAAACCGGGATCGAGATAATCGGCTAGGGCGCTATTAACGCTAGAAAATACCGTACAACCACAGGCTAAAGCTTCCAGGGGCGGTAAGCCAAAACCCTCCGTTAAACCGTTTACAGCCCAATATTCAGCCGAATCGTAGAGATAAACCCGACTGCGATTGAATAATCCCACTAAATCCTCCACATAGCTATCTAAAACCTTAACGCGGCAGTGGGGACGGAGGGCGGGAACTAGACGATTGAGAAGATATTTTGAGGATTTGCGCCCCTGTACTAGGACATCGATATCTCTTTCTAAGCCTAAATTGAGAAATTCTGAGCCAATTTGATTAGGAAGATAGTAAATTAAAGCATTAGGAGCCTTTTCTCCCCAATACCCCATAGTATTACGGCTAACGGTGATAATTGGTATTTGGGAGGGTAAACGGAAGCCGTAACCTGTACTATGGGCATGATAAATGATATTATGCGATCGCAATTTTTGCACCAGTTTAGGAACATCAAAACCCCAGCTAACCACAAAAATACTGTCATCTGAGTTTATTTTCGCGAGTATATCCTCTAAAAAAGGATAATTTAACTCTTTTTGACGATAAGTCACAATCTGGGCGCTACAAATTTGACTAGCCAAATTGACAGTTTTCATTTCTGCCCACAGTCCACCCCCACCAAAAGGAGAAGTAGTACCGGGCAAAAGAAAATAGAGATTTCTCATCGGGATAATAGAAGTTTTGGTTAAGCGGTAGTCTGGAGACTTGGCTATTCTATACTTAATTATTAAGGTGTGAGGTATCTAAACGCAATAGTCGATCGAGCATAGATATTATTAAATTATGTTTGCCACTGATAAATACTTAGAATTATTAAAGCAATACCCTCCTCGTCCTATTCACAATGAGGAAGACTTAGAAATGATGCAGGAGGTTATTAATCGCCTTTTAGACAAACCCCAATTAACGGTAGAAGAAAGGGAATATCTAAATGTTTTAGGGGCTTTAATTTATGAGTATGAGGAAAATCAAGAGCCAATACCTGATATTTATGGACTTGAATTGTTGAAATTTATATTAGAGGAAAAAAACCTACAAAAGCAAGATTTGCTATCTATTTTTGAAAGCAAGTCAACCCTGGATGACATTCTTGATGGGCAACAAGAGTTAACTCCTGTCTACATTCAAAAATTAGCCAATTTTTTAAATATATCTCCTGATTTATTTCTTCCTAGTTAGTTACAAAAAATGCGTTAGACAGTTAGGCTTATTTCCTGTCTTAACGCAATAATTTGAAACAAAAATTAATCGGTTAACAGACTAAATTAAAGCCCGATAACGCCCCAAAGCCAGTAAAGGAAAATACTGCTGATAGAAATGATATTTCAGGTAAAAATGACAGGGAAAACCTGTACCGGTGAAGTAATCTTCATCCCATGTACCATTTTCTTTTTGGGTAACAAGAAGATAGTTAACACCCTTTTCAATCACTTCTCGCTGATAATTGCCGGTGACTTTCCCGACAGCTAATAAACCGATTAATGCCCAAGCAGTTTGGGAAGCGGTACTATTTCCCTGTCCTTTAAATTTAGGGTTATTGTAACTAAAACAGGTTTCACCCCAACCACCATCAACATTTTGACAACCGCTTAACCAATTGGCTCCTTTTTGCAATTGCTGGCGATATTTATTCGGTTCCAGAAAAGCCAAAGCAGATAACGCCCCACTGGTTCCATAAATATAATTTACACCCCAACGACCAAACCAACTACCATCAGCTTCCTGTTCTTTTTCCAGATAATCCAAAGCTTTTTTAACTCGAATTTCCTTCATTTTAACATCACAAGTGCCTAACATTTCTAGAACTCTGGCAGTAACATCAGCCGTATTAGGATCGATCATTGCTTTTAGATCGGAATATGGCAAAGAATTAAGCCAGTTTTGATCGTTATCGATGTCAAAAGCTCCCCAACCACCAGCTTTACACTGCATAGTAGCCATCCAATTAACTGCCCGTTTCATCACACCTTTTTTAATATTTTCATCGGGCATTTTAATTAACTCTAAAGCCATCACCACCACTGCCGAATCGTCTAAATCGGGATACCAGCGATTGTCAAATTCAAAAGCCCAACCGCCGGGGGTTCCGATTTTATTTTTAATCGCCCAATCGCCATAATCAAGAATTTGTTGATCGATTAACCATTGTCCCGCTTTAATCATAGCTGGATGAGCAGGATTTAGCCCAGATTCAATTAGCGATCGAATTACCCAAGCCGTATCCCAAACTGGCGACACACAGGGCTGTACACAATAGGTATTATCTGTCTCAATGGCAAAATTATCCACCGCTTTTAAACCGCGGGCAACAATCGGATCGTAAACATCATAACCTAGGGCTTTTAAAGCTAACAGAGAATTTAACATCGCCGGGATAATCCCTCCCCAATCCCCCATGTCTTCCTGTCGTTCAATTACCCATTTTTCCGCCGCTTTCAGACTTTCTTGACGGAAGGGAACCAAATTAGTTTTTTCTGCCCATTTAAACAGCCCATCTAACCAGAGAAAAACATCCGCCCAATCGTTATTTTTTGGTAACTCATACTTGACATTATTCACCCCTTCTGTATAGAGTTCATCGAGATTAAAACCCATTTTATACACGGGTTTTTTGTCAAAAACAATTAATAAAGGAACCGTACTTCCCCGCGCCCAACTGGACATTTCATAGATAGTAAAAGGGAAATTTTCCGGCAGTAGCATAATCCAAGCGGGGATAGAGGGAACCCCCTGCCAATCGTAACAACCAATCAAAGCGAGGTGCATTTTGGTGAAAATGCGGGTTTTGCTGATGCCACCTTGAGCTAAGATAAATTCTCTAGCTTTTTCTAAAGCAGGATCATTAACAGGAATTCCCAATAGTCGCAGCCCCATGTAGGCTTCCACAGTGGTGCTAAGATCGCCACCATCACCATAAAATAACTCCCAAGCGCCGTTAGGACACTGTTGCTGACGCAGATAGGTGGCTGCTTTGTCTAGGGGGCGTTTTTTGTCAGTTTTCCAGATTTTGTGCAGTAAAATTGCTTCTGAGGTGATGGTGACATTAGATTCTAATTCTGCCCACCAGTAACCGTCAGAGTATTGGGTAGAAAGTAAATAATTTTGAGAAAGTTTGATCGCTTTCGCTGTTTTAGCGGCTATTTCGGTGATTTTGTCCTGAATCTGCATTTTTTTCCGTTCGACAACCTCTAGGGACCACGAGTGCAAATAAGATAATCTTATTTACAAAGTTTTTAATAAGTAGGTAAAGGATGGGCTTTTGTTCCCAAAGAATCCAGTAAAGGAATCTGCTTTGTCAGAGCGGCAGCCGCTATTTTAAAGTCTCGCTCATTTTCTGCTGATTGTTGCTAACTTCATCATAGCCTTGTCGCCCAGAACCTTGTTAGGTGGGCAGTTGCCAGATTCTTTTTTCTTTTGACTGATTACTGTTTACTGTTTACTGATAACTGATCAAGTCCCCCCACTTCCTAATTCATAATTCATAATTCCTAATTCCCACTTCCTAATTCCCACTTCATAATTCATAATTCATAATTCATAATTCATAATTCATAATTCCCTGAAGACAAAAAGGGTACGAAACTCGCACCCCACCAGATTTATCTTCATTGAACTTACTTTTTCTTTTTGCCTTTAGCGGGCGGATTATCCTTCGCTGCCGGTTCCGGGGCTTTTTCCTCCACTTGCGGGGCGGCTGCTACCGGTTCCGGGGCTTTTTGTCCCATTTGGGCGGCTACTTCGGCGGCGAAATCCGTTTCTTCTTTCTCGATCCCTTCACCTAGTACAAAGCGTTGGAAACGACGCACCTGAATATTTTCTCCCAAAGCGGCGATCGCTTGTTTGAGCAATTCGTCAATACTGATGTTCTGATCGCGGATAAAGGGTTGATCGAGCAGAGAAAGTTCTTTCAAACGTTTTTCAATGCGGCCGGCCACGATTTTTTCTTTGATATTATCGGGTTTATTGGCTAAATCATCGCGTCCCATCTCAATTTCTTTTTCTTTAGCGGCGATTTCGGCGGGAATATCGGCCACTTTTACATATTCGACGTTAGGACAAGCGGCAATCTGCATCGCCACGTCATTAACCAATTTTTTGAACTCCTCGCGACGGGCCACAAAATCGGTTTCACAGTTCACTTCTACTAAAACACCGATGCGGCTGCCGGTGTGGATGTAACTGCCGATCATCCCTTCTGCCGCTACCCGACTGGCTTTTTTCTCGGCGGAAGTAATCCCTTTTTGACGCAACCATTCGATCGCTTTGGTTATATCCCCCGCGTTTTCCGTCAGCGCCCTCTTGCAATCCATCATGCCGGCGCCGGTCTTTTCCCTAAGTTCTTTAACCTGTTGTGCTGTAATTTCTGCCATAAAATTCTTCACCTACTGCTTATAGTTGATCATGCCACGAGAGGGGCAGGTTTGACCGCTCGATAGGCTCGGAAAGTTTCCCCCCGAACCTAGCTGCGATCAATAGCTAATTTTCCCTAGTTATCGTCGTCTCCACTAGCAAATTCGGCGGCGTATTGGGAATAATCACCTTCTTCCTCGTACTCGGTTTCATTATCGTAGTCTTCCTCGTATTCTTCCACCGCTGCTTGACCACCGCGACGACCTTCGATGATCGCATCGCTAATTTTGCCTAAAATCAGTTTGACTGAGCGAATTGCGTCATCGTTGGCGGGAATCGGCACATCTACCAAGTCAGGATCGCAGTTAGTATCCAAGAGGGAGATGATGGGAATGCCCAATTTTTGGCATTCTTGGATAGCGTTGTATTCCCGACGCTGATCGACCACGATGACTAAATCCGGCAGCCGGCGCATGGTTTTAATGCCACCGAGGTATTTTTCTAGTTTGCCCAATTCCCGACGCAGTACCGATGCTTCTTTTTTCGGTCGTTTATCGAGGGCGCCGCTATTTTCTAATTCTTCTAATTCTTTGAGTCTTTCTACCCGGCCGCGAATGGTTTCCCAGTTGGTTAACATTCCCCCTAACCAGCGTTGGTTAACGAAGTGGCTACCGCTGCGTAAAGCTTCCTGTTTAATGATTGCTGCCGCTTGCCGTTTCGTACCGATGAATAAAAAGCGTTTACCGCGATCGGCTTCTCCTCGGACAAATTCGTAAGCTTCTTCGATTAATTGGGCAGTTTGCACCAAATCAATGATATGAACCCCATTCCGGGCAGTGTAGATGTACTGAGACATTTTCGGGTTCCAACGGCGCGTTTGATGGCCAAAGTGAACCCCAGACTCTAGCAATTCTGCGAGAGAGACAACGGGCATATTTTTCTCCTTTTCGGGTTTATCCTCCATCTAGGGCTGGATTTCTAGATTCCTAGAAACACCCGATCGCCTAGATGTGCGATTTTTGACAACTTTTCTAGTCTAACACGAAAGGGCGCGATTGCATAGCCTTAAATATTGGGTACTGAGGGCTTCCTACTGCAATTCCTCAAGTTTTTTCAAAACCGCTTCTGCATGGGCTTTTACCTTGACATTTGACCAAATATAGGCAATATTTCCCCGGGGGTCGATCAGGAAAGTGGCGCGTCTAATCCCCATATATTCCTTGCCCATAAATTTTTTTAATCCCCAGACTTGATAAATTTCCGCCAGTTGATGATCGGGATCGCTCAATAATTGAATAGTTAAATTGTGTTTTTCAATAAAACGACAGTGGGACTTTTCTGAATCGGGACTAACTCCCAGAATTACCGCATTTAATTGCTGAAATTGCGGCGACAAAGCGGTAAAATCGATCGCTTCTGTGCTGCAGCCCGGAGTGTTATCTTTGGGATAAAAATATAAGACCAACCACTGACCGGCAAAATCTGCTAATTTACTAATTTCGCCTCTTTGGTTGGGGGTGGCAAATTCGGGGGCTTTTTGTCCAACTTCTAGGGTCATTTTTAGGAGTGTAAAGGCAAGAGTAAGAAAGGAGCAAGGGAGAGGGAAAGCAATAGCCAGACTTGATAGTTAAATCTGGGAAATTCGGGTTTTTCTGACTCGACTAAAGCATCGATTCTCTCTAATAAACGATTATTTAAAGAATGATCATTGAGAGCGACACAGCAACTATCAGAGAAATTTATTTCCGCTACTTGATTAACTTTTTCTGCCACTAAAAGCAGCGATTCAGCTAATAGTAAATAATCCACTTGTCCGGAAGCGTACTTATCGGCGCGTAATTCCCGCAAGAAGACCAATTCTGACCATAAATTTTCGCTATTGGGCAGCCAAGAAGACATCGATCGCAACCAACCTAACCAGAAAAACCAGAAAGTGTCATGATATTCTTGGTGAGCTTGTTCGTGAGCTAAAACTGCTTGTAAATGTTCTCGATCTAAGAGATTTAATAATCCTTGCGTCACAATTAATTCCGACTTCCAGAAGCCAACTCTGGCACTGTAGGGAAAATCCACCGCTAAAACTCTCGCCTTCTGAGCGGTGATTTTTTTGAGGGGATAACTGCTAAAATCCCGATGGGTTTGCCAAGTTTGATAGGATAGTTTTATCAAACAAAATATAGCAAAAACTAGCCAAATTATGGCACTAAAGTAACTAATTAGACTGGAGTTATAGCCCAACATTTGCCCACGATAGCCCATACAAACCACCGATATAACTGTCATTAACAGCAGCAAAGGAGGAAAGAGAAAGAAAAATAGCGTTATCTGCCAACGACGCTGATAGCTGGGCAGAAACCAACGTAAACCAATGGCGATAGTTAATGCTAGTAATAACATTAAACTGTGCATTAGCGTTCTCTCCGTTGTTGACGAAGGGTATCTAAACGAGAGGCAATCGCTTTTAATTGTTCGACACTAGCAGTATCGAGACTATCGGCAAAAGAAGCCACCACATCCGCGTTACCAATAGCCAAAAAACGATGTAATTGTTCGTAGGCTTTAATTGCCTGTGCTTGTTCCTTAGAAACCATCGGTTTCCAGTAGAAAATCCGACCCTGTTTATAACAACTTAACCAGCCTTTATTAGTTAAACGACGCAGTACCGTAGTCACAGAAGTATAGGCCAGATCTCGTTCTGGATCCGCTAAAATGCGATCGTGGACATCCTTAACGCTGACGGTTTCCAATTCCCAGACAATATTGAGAATTTCCGCTTCTAGGGGGCCTAGGGATAACTGTTTTGGTTGATAGGTGGGCAATTGAGCCATAGTTACACAGAAATGAAGATTACTTTCCTGATCATAGCGGCGGATATTGATCGCCTGATAAAATAGCAACGATCTTTTATATTATCTTTATGTCCACCGAAACTAATTTAACCACGACTACGGGTGCTGATGCCATTGATGTGGCGATCGCTAATGGCATTGATTTTGATGGTTCCCCGATTCCCCAGGCAAAATTGGAACTTTATCACCGGGTAATGGGTTTGGAAGCAGGACGACAAAGAAGCGGGGTTTCTAACACGATGAGATCGCGAATTGTCCGCATCGGGGCCAAACATATCCCCCAAGAGGAGTTAAATCAGCTGTTGTTAGCCGCTGATTTTGCCCCTCTCAAGGAGAAAGAAATCGCTTTTTACTATCTCAAGTAGTCAAATTTTTGCCCAGCATTTTTCGCCTAGACTTCTTGGGGTTAACCGGATTATTCGAGAAATTAGGCAGGGAGTCTAGGTTGATCTAATGGTCAAGAGGATCGATAACTACTGATTCCGAGCCGATAATGATACACTAGGCATGATTTAACTTCAGACCTCGATCGCAAAAGGAAATAAATATCGATGAAAGCCATGATTTTGGCGGCAGGCAAAGGAACTCGTGTCCGTCCGATTACCCATACGATTCCCAAACCCCTGATCCCGATTTTACAAAAGCCGGTGATGGAGTTTTTATTGGAACTGTTGCGACAGCATGGCTTTGATCAGATCATGGTGAATGTCAGTCATTTAGCCGAAGAAATTGAGAGTTATTTCCGCGATGGTCAGCGTTTTGGGGTGCATATCGGCTATTCTTTCGAGGGTAGAATCGAAGAGGGCGAGTTAATCGGTGATGCCCTAGGATCGGCGGGCGGTTTACGACGAATTCAAGATTTTAATCCCTTTTTTGACGATACTTTTGTGGTTCTCTGTGGTGATGCGCTGATTGATCTCGATCTAACCGCAGCCGTTAAATGGCATCGCAAAAAGGGAGCGATCGCCACTATTGTCACCAAAACCGTCCCCAGAGAGGAAGTATCCAGTTATGGGGTGGTAGTTAGCGACGAGGAGGGAAGGATTCTCAGTTTCCAAGAAAAACCCGCCATCGATGAAGCTTTGAGTACCTGCATTAACACGGGTATCTATATTTTTGAGCCAGAAATCATTGATTTTATTCCCCCAAATAGTAAATACGACATCGGGGGCGAGTTGTTCCCCGAATTAGTCGCTAAAGGGGCGCCTTTCTACGCTTTAAACATGGATTTTGAATGGGTGGATATCGGTAAAGTCCCCGACTACTGGCAGGCAATTCGCGGGGTGTTATCCAGGGAAATTAAAAATGTTGCTATCCCCGGCATCGAAGTCAAACCGGGCATCTACACGGGCCTAAATGTGGGGGTAAACTGGGATCGAGTCGATATCACCGGACCTGTGTATATCGGGGCAATGACGCGCATTGAAGACGGGGCGAAAATTGTCGGTCCGAGTATGATTGGCCCGAATTGTTGGATTTGTGGCGGCGCGACGGTGGATAATAGCGTTATTTTTGAATATTCTCGCCTCGGTCCGGGGGCCCGTTTGGTGGATAAGTTGGTCTTTGGGCGCTACTGTGTTGATAAAACCGGCGCGGCGATCGATGTGGAAGCAGCAGCCCTGGATTGGTTGATTACCGATACCCGCAAGGTTCTCCCAGAGTTTGATCACCCTAAACATCAGGCAATTCGTTCTTTATTCAATCAAGGAAAATAGTCGTACAAAATTAATTTTTTAGGATCGATAGGCAAGAAGCAACTTTTTACTTCAATGTCCGCTTTTTTACTTTTTACTTTTGACTTGATATCATGTTTGATTCTCCTGTTGATCTTCTCATTCTCTCCAATGGTCCCGGAGAAATATCTACATGGGTGCGTCCAGTTGTCAAGAGATTGCGACAAAACTTAACAGAAGATCGATCGCTGTTGCGGATTTCGCTGATTCTTTCCCCTTGTACTCATTCTATGGGGGCGGAAACGGAAGTAGTTAGGAAATATCCGGAGGTCGATCGAGTCCAGTCGCCAGAAAACTTCTTTAATTTTCTTTTCTGGGGAAAAACCGCCGATAATTGGGATTGGCACCCCAAGGGCATCGTTTTATTTTTAGGGGGCGATCAATTTTTTGCCCTCACCATCGGTAAACGTTTGGGTTATCGCACCGTTATCTATGCGGAATGGGAAGCGCGTTGGTATCGGGGGATCGATCGCTTTGCCGTGATGAATACAAGTGTATTAAATAATATTCCCCAACAATATCAGCATAAATTTACCGTTATCGGCGATTTAATGGTGGATTTGCCCACTGCTATCACCCCCGATGACGCTACCTTAATTGCACTCCTCCCGGGTTCCAAACCCTCGAAATTAGCCCAGGGTGTACCCCTAACCCTAGCCATTGCCGAAAAGATACACGCACACAATCCCCAGACTAAATTCTTAATTCCTGTCGCTCCTACCTTAAATTTAGCTTATTTGGCGAAATTTGCCGATCCTAGCTATAATCCGATGATTACTAAAACCGGTTGGAGTGCTGCCAAATTAAAAAACGGTGAAAAACCCTATCTAGAAACAGCTAAGGGGGTAAAAGTTGACCTAATTACCGATTTTCCCGCCCATAACCAGCTTTCTCGCTGTCATTTAGCTTTAACGACGGTGGGTGCTAATACTGCCGAATTAGGGGCGCTGGCAATCCCGATGATTATTTTACTACCGACTCAGCAACTCGACGCGATGAGAACTTGGGACGGTTTACCCGGTTTATTAGCCCAACTGCCGGGGGTTGGCTCTTTATTTGCTAAGATAATTAATCTCTATATGTTGCGGAAAAAGCGTTTATATGCCTGGCCAAATATTTGGGCCGGTGCAGAAATTGTTCCGGAATTATTGGGGGAATTACAACCAGAAGAAGTGGCAAATATGGCTATATCTTGGTTAGAAAATACCGAACAATTAGAGGCTATCCGGCAAAAATTGCGGGCAGTGCGTGGGCAAGCAGGAGCAGTGGATAAGTTAGTATCTATTATTGCCGAACAACTGTCTAGTTTCTAATCAATCAGAGAATTAAGCTTGTTGGTAGAGAGGATCAATTTCGATTAATTTATTAACAGTTTGATAGAATTCCTGCTGATAAAATTCCCGTTGATTGCTGTCGAGAGCATTAATTAATTGTTCTTGACAGTAGCGACGATATTCCATTAAACTAATTTTTTCCAGAGCTATAATAGCATTTTTTATCTGTTCTTCTGGCTGAAATATTTCTTGACTGGTATGTTCATTTAAGTGAAATAAAGAATTAAAATCACGATTTTTGTCTGTAGTTATCATCAATAAATGATTCTGTAAAGCTGACATCAAATCTCTTTGGTTAGTAATTTGGGTTTCTAACTCTAGAATTACTTGCCATAACCAACGATAATCAGGGAGATTAAAAATTAAATCTTTTTCATCCAAAAGTTCACAAATGAGCCTCCGATATTCGGGAGAATGGAGATAGATTAATAATAATAACCACTCGGCTTTTTCTGTGCCATTTTTGTCGGATTTATCTAAAATATTTTTCCTCTTAATTGCTGGGGATTTTCCTTGAGGTTTATTAACCTGTTTGGAGAGATTTTTTAAAATATATGGCAAACGAGTCGCATCTTTTTGAGCCAAAATTTCAGCACAATAATCGAGGTAAAAAGTGCGTTGATTGCTATCGATTAACTTTTGCAGTAAACTCACCATACTATTAGCTATTTGTTGAAAATGTAGTCCCTGTTTTAAATCTTTATTAACCAACATTTGCGAGATTTGCCAATCAATCCAAAAAGGAGAATTTTCGATTAATTCTCGATAACTATTTACCCCGTCAGTATGGGATTTAAGAAATTCATCGGCATCTTTACCCTCGGGAAGATTGAGGATTTTTAGGTTAACTTGTCCTGAATAAACTAAGGAGTTAATTTCCTCGATCGCCCGTTGTGTCGCTTTAATTCCCGCTTGATCAGCATCAAAATTAAAGATTATTTGTTTACTTTCACTGTAGCGCAAAAGTAGTTTAATTTGCTCTTGACTTAAAGCTGTTCCTAAACAGGCAACCACATTAGTGATACCCGCAGCATGGAGAGCGATTGCGTCAAAATAACCCTCCACAACTATCGCTAAATCTTGCTGAATAATTGCCTGTTTAGCTCGATCGAGAGCAAAGAGAGTTTTTCCCTTTTCAAATAGAGGAGTATCGGGAGAATTTAGATACTTTGGTTGTTCATTACCTAGAGTGCGACTACCAAAAGCGATCGCTCGTCCTTGACTATCAAAAATAGGAATCATTAAACGATCTCGAAATTGATCGTAATAACCACTACCATTTTGACGCGCTTTAATTAATCCCGCTTGTTCTACTAAAGCCACAGGATAGCGCTTTTGTTCCACCAAATAACGATAGAGCGTTTCCCAACCTTGAGGAGAATATCCCAGTTGAAAATTAGCGATAGTTTCTGGGGTTAGTTGTCGTTGTACCTTAAGATAATCTAACGCTTTTTCCCCTTGGGGTTGACTAAGGGCGTGTTGGTAAAAACTCACCGCTACGGCCATTATTTCGTATAATTGTTCTTTGAGGGATAATTTCTGTTCTAATTCCTGACGCTGTTCTACTGCCAGAGTTTTAATCGGGATTTGATACCTTCTAGCAAGATCGAAAACCACCTCACTAAAAGATTGTTTTCCCACTTCCATGAAAAATTTAATCCCGTTTCCCCCCGCACCACAGCCAAAACAGTAATACATTTGTTTGGCAGGACTAACCGTAAAACTAGGGGATTTTTCCTCGTGAAAAGGACATAAACCGACGTATTCCCTTCCCCTTTTTTTGAGAACGACTCTCTCGGAAATTAAATCCACAATATCAATTCTTTGTTTAACTTCTTCGATCGTATCTGGATGTAGTCGCGGTGTATCCATAATCAGTTATCAGTTATCAGTTATCAGTTATCAGGAGATTTGCTTTTATAGTCATTTCAATTAAGATTGAGAATATCAATCCCAGAGTTCATAAGAATTTTGTCGGTCTAGACTGTATCAGACTTATCTGAAATGACTATATTTATTCTCCCCGTCTCCCCGTCTCCCCAATTCATAATTCATAATTCATAATTCATAATTCCCACTCCTTCTCCCCCATCTCCCCACTGCGATGGCGGCATTTTGTCCTCCGAACCCGAAACTAAGACAGAGACAATTGTGCAGGGAAAAATTAACAGCCGATCTAATTAAATTTAATTGAAAAGGCGACTCGCGCACACCGACACAAGGGGGAATTAGCTGATTTTTCAGGGCCATTAAACAAAAAGCCACGCCTAATGCCCCCGAAGCCCCTAAAGTGTGTCCTGTTGCCCCTTTTGTCGAGCTTACAGCCACTTGCGAGCCAAAAATGCTGGCGATCAGGTTTGCCTCCCGTTCATCGTTTAAACGCGTGCTAGTGCCGTGGGCGTGAATGTAATTAATTTCATCTTTTCTTAATTGACTTCTGTGCAAACATAGTTCTATCGCTTTGGTAGCACTACGATTATCCACCGCCGGGGCGCTAACATGATCGGCATCGCAGCTAAAACCATAGCCCAAAATTTGCCCGTAGATGGGGGCATTTCTGCTTAAAGCTAGTTCTTCCGATTCAAGGACTAAAATTGCGCCACCTTCGCCCAAAACTAAGCCCTCCCTAGCTCTATCAAAAGGATAACAGCCCGTTTTCGCCAAAGCTCCCATCTGTTCAAATCCCACCAGAGTTAAGGGAGTAATCGGGGTTTCGAGCGCCCCGGCTAAAACTCGATCGCATTCTCCCATAGTAATTAATTCTACACCCTGGGCGAGCGACCAGATGCCCGTGGCACAGGCCGCCATGGGTGCTAACACTGGGGCGCCGGTTTCTATCAATCTAGCGGTCAATACCGAGGCGCGATCGGGTAAACTGTCTAACCAGTTTTCTACTATTCCCGTCGCTGCCATCCGTTCCCATAAACCCTGACAACCGCGACTAGAACCGATAGTGACACCACAATCCTTTAAGGGAGGGGTTAATTGAGCGTCTTCAAGGGCAGCAATCAGGGCAATTTTGGTTAAATCCTCTAAAAATGCCGGTTTGTGACCGATTAAAGCCAAGGGTAAAGTGGGTAAATCAGAAAAGGGTTGTTGCCTAGTTATACCAGTTTTGCCCTCTAGTAATCTTTGCCAACTCTGACTTAAATTTCCCAGAGAACTGATCAACCCAATTCCCGTCACCACAACATTCATTTATCAGTTATCAGTTATCAGGTATCAGTTATCAGGTATCAGTTATCAGCTATCAGTTATCAGCTATCGGAATATTAAATGATTGGGTGGGTTAGGGGGAAAATTAAATTATCGTCCCGCGAACCCACCCTAACCGATCGCTATTTTTTCAGATTTTCTGCACCAGAAATAACTTTGGCCGAGTCAATTTTATCCCCTTGTTTGATCGTATCGATCACTTCCATTCCCTTAGTGACATAACCAAAAACGGCATAATCACCATCGAGGAAATTGATATCCGACAGAGCAAAATAAAACTGAGAAGAAGCGGAATTAGGCTGTTGAGAACGGGCCATCGCGATCGCACCACGTTTATGGGGTAAAGCGACGATGGGAGTGCGCGACGTGGCCTGTTGACCGATTGATTTTCCATAAATCGGCTCTTTTTCGTCTTTAAGGAGAATTTCTAGGGGAACATAACGGGATTGCTTGGTTTCTGGATCAACAAAACCACCGGTTCCGCGACCTTGGGGATCACCACCTTGGGCGACAAAAGGCTGCGGTTCTGTAACCACGCGATGGAAAGTTAAACCATTATAAAAACCTCTCTCCACCAGATCCACAAAATTACCGGCAGTAACTGGGGCCGCATTGCCATCAATTTCGATCGTTACCGGTTTACCTTTGATGATCATCTCGACGACAGCAGTTCCATCTAAGCGGGGTTTGTAATTATCCATGTTGACACTGCCCGAACTGGCAGGTTGAGAGGTTTGGGTGATACTAGAATTATCGGGGGTGGAGTTAGCTTCTGGGGAAGAACAGCCGAAAAGTGTCGTCGTTGTGATTAAAAAAACACAAACCACAGACAACCAGCCAGATTTTCTTATCTTCATCATTTTATAGCCAAAAAGAGCGAAAAAAGGCCTACAATCCCTCTAGAGGAATTTCCAGAAAACGAGCGAGTTCCGCTCCTTGATTTTCCAATTCCGAGAGGGACAGAGGATCACCGACGCGAGTTAAAGGGATATCGCGACGCTGTTTAATCCGCAGGAATAGTTCCCGTTTCGGGTTGAGTCCTTCTCGCACTTCGGCCCGCACAGCTTGTACATCTTCCAGGGGCCAATCGAGATCAATGCGACGATTTTTGCCGGGGTAGCCCCAACGAAAGATTTTAACTTTGCCGGTTTCCTTGTTAAACTCGTTGTAACCACCTCCGACATTCCAGAGGAGAGATAACCAGAGATAGATGGCTAAAAGGGTCCCCGCAGTGCCATAGAAGAGGAGGGCGACTCCTTGGGGAATAAATTGTAAGGAACTGGTATCGCTAACGAGAAGTAGATTGACCTTCAAATAACTGGAAAGACCGGCGAGGAGAAACCCTAGACCGCCAATAGAGACGATTACAGCCCAAAAATAGTTACTAGGGCGACGCGCTCCCACTACTTCTTGCCGTAGGATCAGGCTATCTTTACTTGTTGTTTGCGCTTTCATGAATTCTTTTTAAGGTTGCCTAGAGTTATTTTACCAGCTTTTTTCTCGCCACTTCCCCAACCCCGACCTAGGGATACAGCCGTTGATTTTTCTGGATGTACCCATGTTTATCATAATATTTACTTATAGGTGAGTGGGGGAAGTTTAGGAGAAAATTCCCTAATCGTAATTCTCCTCGGCAACAATCATGCGTTAGATTTATTCGTGGTTTCCTTAATTTGTGCCCAGCAACGGCACACCAGATACCGCAGAAGACGGTCTAGCGCCCCCCCCAAGTGCTTTCTAGCACATTTAAGGTAAAGGGGAAATTAAGAATTGTTGCCATTGTCCGGCCAAAAGTCTAGAATGATCATTAATTTTTGTGCATAGTCAGGTCTTCTAACCGAAGGCATTGACGAAAAACACATTGTATCTGTCACTCTCGGAAAATCCCTGTCAACTCATAAGTGCTGAAACGGCTCTCTCGGATTTGGTGGGTAAAATGTATTCTAAGATACAGTTATGCGGGCGAGCGAGTGGAACGAACCACAAAGACACAAAGGACACAAAGATTGATCGCTCCTATATAAGTTAAACTTATCACACAGAGAATAAGACCCTACAGCTTACCCCACTGGACAGACGAGATAGATAATTTCAGATTGGAATTGAGCCTGCTGTTTCGCTCTCAGGTAATCTACAATCATGCCTTAGAACGGTTTGGTTATTGTTATCAAAAAGCTCTGGGAAAAGCGAGCCGCAAAAGTGGATTAACTTTACCAGTTGACTGTCCGTGGACAATTGAGAAAATTCTTGATGAAGATTGGTTCCCTGGTTAATACACACTCAAAAATAATGCTGTTTTTGAAAGGATTAATATCGCTGTTAAAGTTGGGATTTTTAGTGACTGAATGATGGGGGGCCGACAAAAAACCCCCGCCGTTAGCGGGGGACATGGCATAGTTTTCCTGTGATGCCTAGCTAAGACTTACCTGACAGGGGGACAAGCAAGCTGAAAAGCTTATGTAGCATGGAATACAGACACAGACTCCCAAAAAAGATAAGTCATATTTACTATATATGACCTAAATAACGAAAATGATAAGTGAACTATACCAGAAAGTCTTAG
>NZ_JADBTX010000104.1:0-21533 GCF_020245945.1 Microcystis sp. M015S2 | reverse complement strand
GGTTAACAATTTGTAATATTCCTTGTTGACACCCTTACTGACAAAGAAAAAACTGAAATCAAGTCAGGATAAGGGTTGGAGTGCTTACTGCAAAAATTGTTAAGAAAGATCCCTATAAGGGATAGCTTAATAAGGGGGGCATCTGAAAGTTTTTAATACCCACCTAATTATTCAGCAAACCATATCTAAGCGGGAAAAATCAGCTTTCTGTAGTCTATGATACTGTTTTTGGGATTGAGATCGTCTAAGGTCAAGGAGATTGCTTCTAGGGTTCCGATTTAAACTTCTTTAAATGTCAGGTCCGAGAGGAGCAAGCTAGTCTTAAATGAGCGGATCAAACATTTTTTCCGTCTAAGCTGGCTACACGGCGGGATAAAAGCCCGGGAGACTTTAAGGATAACTGTTTTGAGGCAGTGTCTTTGAAGACTCCCGGGTTATTGTATTTTGAGGTAAAATGATGTCCGAGGAATCTACTTTTCAACCCCCGCATTTAACCGAAGCTGAACAGGCCCTAGAAAAAGAACGCCATTTGCCCCTAACCGGTTGGCAACAGGAAGTTTCTCAGGGGTTAACCTACGGTTTAGAGGCGGCCGATAGTATTCGCGATCGCAGTATTCCCACCTTTTCCAGGGGTGAGTTACCCCACTATGCGGGAATTAACACCTTTATGAAGGCCCCCTATTTGGAAGATGTGCGGAATGTGGGCAATTATGACGTGGCAATCGTCGGTGTTCCCCATGATTCGGGGACAACTTACCGACCAGGAACTCGTTTTGGTCCCCAGGGAATTCGGCGGATTTCGGCCCTTTATACGCCCTACAATTTTGAATTAGGGGTAGATCTGCGCGAACAAATTACTCTCTGTGATCTGGGGGATATTTTCACCATTCCTGCTAATAATGAAAAGTCCTTCGATCAAATCTCGAAGGGGGTTGCCCATGTCTTTAGTTCCGGCGCCTTGCCGATTATTTTAGGGGGTGATCATTCCATTGGTTTTCCGACAGTGCGGGGTATTTGTCGGCATTTAGGGGATAAAAAAGTCGGTATTATTCACTTTGATCGCCATGTGGATACTCAGGAAACGGATTTAGATGAACGGATGCACACTTGCCCCTGGTTTCATGCCACCAATATGAAAAATGCTCCCGCTAAAAATCTCGTCCAATTAGGGATTGGTGGTTGGCAAGTTCCCCGTCAAGGTGTTAAAGTTTGCCGCGAGCGGGCCACTAATATTTTGACCGTCACCGACATTGTAGAACGAGGCATTGATGCTGCCGCCGAATTTGCCTTAGAACGAGCTTTAGATGGCACGGATTGCGTTTGGATTAGTTTTGATATTGATTGCATTGATGCCGGTTTTGTCCCCGGTACGGGTTGGCCAGAACCTGGCGGTTTATTACCCCGTGAAGCCTTAGCTTTATTAGGTAAAATTATTCAAAAAGCTCCCATTTGTGGTATGGAAGTGGTGGAAGTTTCCCCTCCCTACGATATTAGTGATATGACCTCTTTGATGGCTACCCGTGTTATTTGTGATGCGATGGCCCATCTGGTTATTTCAGGTCAATTACCGCGTAAAGAAAAGCCCTATTATATTCATCCTGAAGCCAATCTGGCCGTTGACGAACCCTGGCAGTAATTTCCTATGCACGAAACTGATATGACCAAGGCGTTAATTATGACAGTTCGAGATTGGTATGATAGCCAACCTGAAAAGCTCAAAATTGAAAAAATTCATCTCATGGTTGGTGAATTTACCTGTGTCGAACCGGTCAGTTTACAATTTGCCTTTGAAGTTCAAACTGCTAATACTTTTCTGGCTGGCGTGGAATTAGCGATTAAAAATATTCCCCTAATTGCTTATTGTCATTGCTGTCAAAAGGATTATCACCCCCAAATTGGCCAGCAATATTCCTGCCCAACTTGTCGATCACCGATGGAGGATATTCGTTCAGGTCGAGAGTTAAAAATTGACCACATTGAATATTCTTTAGATTTTTAAACAAAGTTGGGCGATCGCTTCTACAAGTTCGATGATCAATTATTCATTCTCAACTAAAATGCACCAAACTTTTGACGCAGCCCTAGAAATTAATCTACTTCATGCCAATCAAGCAGGAGCCGATCACAACCGGGAACATTTTGACGAGTGGGGCATTACCTGTTTAAACCTGATGAGTAGTCCTGGTGCGGGTAAAACTGTATTATTGGAAAAAACCCTCGCAGCCTTAAAAGATCAATTAAAAATGGCTGTTATTGAAGGCGATATGACTACAGAACTAGATGCAGAGCGCCTGAGACAATATGGAGTTCCCGTGATTGCCATTAATACGGGTCGCTCCTGTCACTTAGATTCCAAAATGGTAGCCGGGGGAATTCATCGTTTCAAAGAAGATTATAACCCCAAAGAGTTTGATTTATTGTTGGTGGAAAATGTGGGAAATTTAGTTTGTCCCGCCGAATTTGAGGTAGGGGAACACGCTAAAGTTGCTCTATTAAGTATTACTGAAGGAGAAGATAAACCCCTCAAATATCCAATTATGTTTCAAGAAGCGGATTGTCTGATTATTACCAAATTAGATTTGGCTCCTTATTTAGAGATTGATTTAAAACGTTTAGAAGCAAATGTTCGTTCTATGAATCCCGATGTAAAGATTATCGCTCTTTCTGCTCAAACAGGAGAAGGTTTAGAAGAGTGGTTAAATTGGCTAAAAAGCCAAGTCAATAGGACTAGGTTCTTGAATTGTTAATCAGTAACAGTTTTTGAGATTTATTTCTGTTTTACTAGCTGTCATCTCTCAAGGCTATTACCTATGAAACGGCGCAATTTTTTCTCCTTACTTCTCGTTTTTTTTAGTAGCTTACTCCTGACCGTTAGTTGTAATCAAGCTCCTCAGCAAACCCCCAATGCAAGTAGTTCTCTAAGTAATACTGCCCCCATTGTCATTGGTTATAGTAATTGGGCCGGTTGGTGGCCCTGGGCGATCGCTGAAGAAGAGGGATTATTTGCTAAAAATGGGGCTAATATTCAAATGAAATGGTTTGATGGTTATCTTGAATCCTTGCAAGCTTTAGCCGCCGGACAATTAGATGGAAATAGTCAAACTCTTAACGATACCATTGCTTTTGCAGGAGATGCAGTGAATGGTCAAGTTGCTGTTTTAGTCAATGATAACTCGTCAGGAAATGACAAAGTTATTGTCACAGAAGAGATTAAAACGATTAAGGATTTAAAAGGGAAAAAAGTTGCTGTTGAAGAAGGCGTTGTCGGTGATTTTCTCCTCAGTTTAGCCCTAGAAAAAGAAGGAATGAGCCGTAAAGATGTGCAAATTGTCCCCATGGAAACAGGGGCGGCGGCAGCCGCTTTTGCATCGGGAAAAGTGGATGCAGTCGCTGCTTTTCCACCCTTTTGGTCAACCGCCCTTAAACGAAAAGGTTCTAAAGAATTAATTAGTTCTAAAGCTTTTCCCGGTGCTATTCCTGATTTATTAGTTGTCAGTGCCAAATTAATCAAAGAAAAACCAGAACAGGTTCAGGCTCTTGTCAAAACCTGGTTTGATGTTCGAGAGTTTATGGCTAAAAATCCCCAAAAAGCCGATGAGATTATGGCCAAGCGTGCCGGCATTAGCCCAGAAGAATTGGCCTTATATAAAGAGGGAACGAAGTTTTTCACCTTAGAAGAAAACCTAGAAGCTTTTAGTCCGGGGAAAACCATGAAAAATATGCCCTTTGCCGCTCAAAAAATGGCTGATTTTATGATGGAAGTTGGCTTTATTAAAAAAGTCCCCGATCTAACAACCATTTTAGAGCCCAAATTTGTCAAGTCGTTGGCAAATCAAGACAAAAAATCCTAATTAGTCCCTCGATCATTGACTTCAAGAATTGTTTGATAACTGGGTGATATTGGCTATCAAAATTATTCTTTTCTTTGGCAAATCCCATGACCACAACACCTAAAACGCTTCCTCAAAGCACTTTTTGGCGGATTACCGAGGATATTCCCGAATCCCTCAAATGGACTTTAATGGTTTCCTCTATTATTGTCCCGCTTATTTTCTGGTTACTAATCTCTAGTTTTGCGGGCATTGAATCCGTATTTTTGCCTTCTCCTTTAGCCGTTATTCAGGCCTTAGGAAAATTGGCAGAACAGGGCTTTTTAATTCAAGATACTATTACCAGTTTTTTACGAGTAGTTGGGGGCTTTTTTTTGGGAGGATTGTTTGCTATTCCCCTGGGGATTTTAATGGGAACTTTTCCGAGTATTCGTAGTTTAATGGAACCGATCATTGGCGTTGTACGTTATATGCCCGCTCCTGCTTTTATTCCCCTATTGGTTATTTATTTGGGTATTGGAGAAACATCAAAAATTATGCTGATTTTTATCGGGACAATTTTCTTTAATACCCTGATGATTATGGATGCAGTTAAGTTCATTCCCCGTGAATTGATCGAAGTAACTTATACCCTTGGAGGAACTCGAAAACAGGTTTTATTTAAAGTGATTACTCCCTATATTATTCCTAATATTATCGATACTTTTCGTGTTAATATGGCAGCCGCCTGGAATTTGGTAGTGGTGGCGGAATTGGTTGCGGCCGATAATGGATTAGGCAAACGGATTTTATTAGCTCAGAAATTTCTGAGAACCGATGAAATTTTTGCCTGTTTAATTGTCCTGGGAATTATTGGCTTTGCCCTAGATTTAAGTTTTCGTTTGCTTTTGCATTGGACTTGTAAATGGTCAATTACTCGTTGATTTAAAAACTCAAGCACAGAGTTTATTCTGTCACCAGTAAAGTTATTTTAATGATAAGAGAAGAACCTTAATGCACTTAGAAATTACTCAACTCAATAAAATTTTCATCACTAAACGAGGTGCTGTGGTCGCTCTGAAAGATATTAATTTACACGTTGAAAGTGCTGAATTTGTCTGTGCGGTCGGGGCCTCTGGTTCGGGAAAATCAACTTTGTTGCGAATGATTGCGGGTTTAGAGCTGCCCACTTCCGGCAAAATTACCGTTGATGGTGTTGAAGTGACAGGGCCAGGAGCCGATCGCGGCATGGTTTTTCAAAATTATACACTCTATCCCTGGATGACGATCCAAAAAAATGTTGAATTTGGCTTAAAACTACAGGGATTATCGACAAAAGAATGCTGGGAAGTGGCCTGTTATTATCTGGATATTGTCGGTTTAACCCAATTCGCTAATGCTTACCCTAGAGAACTATCGGGTGGGATGAAACAACGGGTGGCGATCGCACGCTCTCTTGCCTGTCATCCCAAAGTTTTATTAATGGACGAACCTTTTGCCGCTTTAGATGTACAAACCAAAGAAAGAATGCACGAATATTTAATTGAAATTTGGCAAAAAATTAGGTGTAGTATTTTAATGATTACCCATGATGTGGATGAAGCGGTTTTTTTGGCTCAACGTATTTATGTTTTGAGTGCTAGGCCGGGGACTATACAACGGGAATTAACAATTAATTTACCCGTAGATCGTAATTATAAAATTAAACGACAAGCTCAGTTTTATGACTATACGGATGAAATTTACGGCCTGCTACGGGGTGAGAAATCCTAGAAAAAACTAGGGATCATCAAGAGTAGTCCCTGGTTGAAAACGAGTTAGAGCAGCAAAAATCATCCTTTAGAGATACTTTCCGTTATCTAGCATCGCCAAACTAAAAGCGATCGCTAGTTGCTGCCGCAAACCCTAGATAAATGATGGAACAGTTGTTCAACCATTAAGATTTAGTGATAATCCCGGGCAAGTGTGATCTAAAGTACAGCTTTTTTTGGGAAAGTTTCTCCATCGGTGCTGCCTTGGGTCGCCAATATGATAGAATGTCACTAAATTGATACAAAACTTTACTTCAAGGTGAATCTATGCCGTTTACGATCGAATCAGCGCGGAGCATTTTCCCCAACACGCTATCAGCGGATGTGGTTCCTGCCACGATTGCGCGTTTCAATCAGCTGAATACCGAAGATCAACTAGCCTTGATTTGGTTTGCCTATCTAGAAATGGGCAAAACCATCACCGTTGCCGCCCCCGGCGCTGCTAGTATGGTCTTTGCCGAAAAAACCATGAATGAAATTCGGCAGATGTCACCCCTGCAACAGTCGCAGGTGATGTGCGACTTAGCCAACCATGCTGACACCCCGATTTGTCGTACCTACGGCACTTGGTCTGCTAATATCAAACTGGGATTCTGGTATCAATTAGGACAATGGATGGAAGATGGCAGTGTTGCCCCAATTCCCAAGGGTTATGAACTATCTGCTAATGCTAGTGCCGTTTTAGACGGGATTAAAAAATTAGAGTCGGGACAACAAATCACCGTTCTGCGGAATTGTGTGGTCGATATGGGCTACGATCCCAAGAAACTGGGCGATTATAACCGTATTTCCGAACCCGTGGTTCCTCCCCAAAATATTGCCGAACGGACCAAAGTTAGCATTGAAGGCGTTACCAATGCCACCGTCCTCAACTATATGGACAACCTCAACGCTAACGACTTTGATGTATTAATTGAATTATTCACCCCTGACGGCGCTCTGCAACCACCTTTCCAACGTCCCGTCGTCGGTAAAGAGGCAGTATATCGCTTTTTCCGGGAAGAATGCCAAAATTTGAAATTAATCCCCGAACGCGGTGTAGTAGAACCCGCCGATGACGGTTTTACTCAGATTAAAGTGACGGGAAAAGTACAAACTCCTTGGTTTGGTGCAGGTGTGGGTATGAATATGGCATGGCGCTTCCTCCTAACTCCTGATAATAAAATTTTCTTCGTAGCGATCGATTTATTAGCTTCTCCGAAAGAATTATTAAACTTTGCCCGTGGCTAAATAGCTACTGAGAGAAATCATTAAAAATTCTGATGAAACTTATTAGAGTTCCTTGTCAAGTGAACTCTTTTTTTTATACAATTAAAAGGCTGACTTAAAAAAATTGGGAAATACACTGGTTTCTTCTCTGATCTAGGTAAGAATAACTAAACAATCATTCTTAACAGATGTCGGCGAAAAGAGTCATGGTAGTTCAAAAACCCAAAATTATCATCCCTAAAACTAAAATCATGCCTATGAGTGAAATAATTTGGTCAGATACCGAACAAGAAATTGCTCAAACTGCTTTCCAAAAAGCCTATCAGCGAGAAACTAGCACTTTAATAGAACATATTAAAGAACAGTCTGGTCAGATCACGGTTTTAGATGATATCTGGCAAATGCACGATTATCTAAGCGCCCGACGACATCAGATTGATGGTAAATATGACTATCGCTATACTTCCCTAATTTTTGTCTTTGCTCAACTGTTAAAGGAAGGATGGTTAAAGCTAGAGGATCTCAACGGTTTGGAAAAAGATAAACTAGCGAAAATCGCCGCCCTGTCGCGAATGTAAATTAATGATTAGCATTAAGCCATCAGCTTTTTGCTTCTAGTTGGGTGACTAGAAAATTCATCTCTAGATAATCCACACCGTCTTAAGTTTTTCCTAAGCGGCAACCAATTCCGCTAGAATGAGTCAATCATCCCGATCGCTTTTCGCTTGTTTTGCACCTTTGGTTTATGTTCAAAAATCTTTTACTTCCCCTAGGAATATCTATCTTTCTCGGTGTTTGTCAATCTTTGTCAGCCGCCGAATCAGCTATCATCAAATACCACATCTTCCAAGGGTCCGTATCGGTATCAGAATTAAAGCAATTGAGCGAAACAGGCGAATTAGCCCCCGCTTTAGCGTCACAATTAAAGATGGCTAACCAAAAACCCGAAGAATTCCGCAAAATCCTTAATCGTCGGGTAGCGGTGGATGCCGTCTTTCTTTCCAAATTTCTTAATAGTTTTTTTGGCGAAAATTTGCTAGATTATGCCGCCGAAATTGTCCACACCCCCAATCGAGCCGCTAGTCGGCAAGCTTTACGGGGTGCTTTAGTCACTTCTGCTCTTAACGATAACGAGATTCAAATCATCGAAGTCCTTGCCAATTATCCCACCAGCGAGGTTCATGTGGAGGGCAATCGTCTGCTGGATTTAATCAACCAAATTGAATCAGTATTGAAAAAAATGCCCCGTTTACCTTTCTGATACCAAATCCGCCTTTCAGGTTTTCATGAATTGCGCTGTAAATTGAATAAATTAGGATAATCTGGTAGGAATAATGACCACTTCTTTGTCTCAAAGGAAAACAGTTAGCGGCAAACCTTTTTTAAAGTGGGCGGGAGGCAAAACTCAACTGGTTCCCAATATTCTATCTTCGATTAATTCCCAGATTTCTCAAGATTGTCAGTTTAACTACATTGAACCTTTTGTCGGAGGTGGGGCAGTTTTATTCTCAGTCTTAAATAATTTTTCTTCTGTCCAAAAAGTCATTATTAATGACATCAATCCTGATTTAATCAGGGCTTATAATGTTATTAAAAATAATGTCAAAGAATTAATAGTCAAGCTTAAAAAAATTCAGCAGGATTTTTATGAACTTAAAAATCTAGAGGAACAACAAAAGTTTTTTGGGGATAAAAGAATAGAATTTAATTCTCGCAGCTGCGATGACGATCTAGAAAAAACAGTTTTGTTATTATTTCTCAATAAAACTTGTTTTAATGGACTTTATAGAGTCAATAGCAAAGGAATCTTTAATGTCCCTTTTGGAAAATATGTCAAACCATTGATCTGCAATGAAGAAAACTTATTAGCTGTCAACCATCATTTACAAAAAGTAACGATCCTACAAGGAGATTTTGTCCAAACCCTAAATTATGCCAATAACAAGACTTTATTTTATTTTGATCCTCCCTATAAACCGATTAAAAAAACATCAGCTTTTACCTCTTATACTAAAGAAGATTTTAACGATGAGGAGCAAATAAGATTAAAACAATTTATCGATCGAGTCGATCGGGCAGGTTATAAATTTATTTTAAGTAATTCCGACCTTAAAAACTTTGACTCTGACAATCATTTTTTTGATGATTTATATAAAGATTATAATATTCAAAGGGTAAAAGCCAGACGAAATATTAATTCCCAGGGCAATAATAGGGGAGAAATCTGGGAATTACTGATCAATAATTAACAAAAATCAAGTCTAACAGAAAAGACGAAATGAATAAAAATATTTCTTCAAGAGATCGAGGGTGGCAAGACTATTAATATACTTGATCATGAGTTCCAATATCGATTAAATTGATTTCTTCTTGCAAGGTTTCTTGATTTTGCTCAAAGCAAAAGACAATACGACAATCATATTCAACCGAACAAGCCCAAGCTCCTGATAATTTTCCTTTAAGTTTATGAGTGCGTAATATAGGATTATAGGGATCCTCAGCAAGTAATCTTAATTTAGCCTCAATTTTGCTTTTTAAATCGGGTCGGCTTTTAATGATTACCTTAAAAGCTCGTTTAAAGGATGAGCTTAGAATTAATTTAGTCATTGTTTAATTCTGCGATAATATCATCAATGTTTCCGCGAAAGACTTTCCCTTGTTGGTAGTCTTGACGCGCTTGATGGATATTCTTGGCGATTTCTTCTCGTCTTTTTTCAATTTGTCTATGTCGAATAATACTGATTAAATCATCTTGTTCATCACAGGAAAGATTGTCAATCATTTCTAAAATTTGATGAAATTGAATAGTTTGTGACATTGTGGCTTTTCCTTTTTCAAATTAAAGAATAAATTTATTATCAGTACCTAAGCAAAATTAATTACACAGAGCTAACTACCTCTTGCATGAGTGCCTATTTTTTAAGCTTTCCTTGGCTTCTTCAATGGTTTCTCCTTGACCATTTGCACCTGGGATTTCAGGACAAATCGCCCAGTATCCCCCTTCTGTTGCCGCTTCAATGATAGCAGTAAACTCCCCTTTCATGATAGTCTCCTTCGATAATATATTAGATATAGCACCCATGCAAAAGTGAAGTGCAACCCCCTGGATTGACAGAGGTAAGCCCCTAGAGATAGTCTGAAGTTTCTGACAAGAGAAAGACTATCCGAGCGCCTATATCCATCTTAAGCCAAAAATTTGCTTTGACCACAGTGCCTATCTCGCCAATGGCAATTAATTTGGCACGACTACGTTTACCCTTCTGAGTATGAATTTTATCTGCAATCATCCCTCGATCGAGCATTGCTTAAAACAACAATTAATTAATATTTTTCCAGAAAACAACCATAAATTAACTTTCTATCGTTGCTCAAAAACTGATATTATCCTCTATCGTTCACCTCTGTTTTATTATTTTACGTCCGCTCAATTTCAAACCATATTTAACCATTTAATCGTCCTTTTTCCGCAAATTCAGCTTAAAGAAGGATGGCTAGAATTATTATTAGATCAGCAATTTTTGTCCTTTTGGTTACTAAAACTAAACGATTTAATCGATAAGTTTTTCTGGGATCAGCTTCCTCTCCATCCCAGAGGAGAATTTTTCTTTTTATTTCAATACACTCACGCTCGCTATTCTAGTTTGTTACAACTGCTCAATCGGGAAAAAATTAGATTAACCGAGTCTGAACCGTTATCGTGGCATCATCCCGCCGAAATAGCCTTAATCCTGCAAATTTTAACCGTTTGCGATTGTTGGGAAGGCCAGAAACTCTATCCCCTAACCGCGAATTTTTGCGAAGCGATGCTCAATTTTGAGCGTAACTGTCGCATTATCGGAGAATCCGCCCCAATTCAGCGATCGAGATTAATCCTGATTAGCGTCAGTCAAAAACTACTTAACCGTCTTCTCCGTCAAAAATGGCAACTGCTGCCAATGACGGAACTATAAAAATATCAACTTTTATGAATTTAGTGGACAAAACCATCAGCCTATGATAGATTTTAATTAGTGTGAGGAGCGAACCAGAATAGAGAGCCGAGACGAAACATGGACAGTCGCCGGCTCTCTTTCTGTTGTTCAGGAATTATCTTTTTCTTGGCGATATTTAATAAAAGTGGGCAAATCAACCCGAAAAGAGGAATATTTCGGGGAAGGGGAGATGATAGGTGCGGGCCAATCCCTATCTTTCTTATTTAAGGATTCTACTGGCTCAATTGTCTCTAATTCCGCTAAAAACTCATCGATGGGAGCCACTTCATCCCTTTCTTGATTCTCTGTCTGAGACCAAGGCTCGATTGCGGCTGCCTTGGCGACAATGGCTAAATCCGGGGGAGAATTGCGATCGCTACCGCGCTGGAAATACTGGGCCAAGGCCGCTTTATACTGGAGGGTGTAGCGTTGCTGACGTTGAAGACGGGTGCGTAATTCCTGCAATTGCTGGTCATAGTTGCACAGTTTTTGGCTTTTTTCCTGATAACTTTCCTGAATTAAGGCACATTCTCGCTCTAAACGGGCTAATTGTTGACGCGTGCGGGTCAATTCTGCGGTCAAATTGGCAATAATCATCGGTTGCCGTTGTTCTGCTTGACGATACTGTTCGATTTCTCCTAAAGCTCGCTGTAATTGTTGCTTTTCGTATTGCAGTTCCTCGTTTTGCTGCTGGATTAGGGTATCGCAACTTTGCCAGCGACGATGTTGCTCGGCTAACTGCGATCGCAGTTCCCCGAGAGCTTGCTCCCGTCGCCAGATCTCCGCTTGTAATTCTTGATTTTGTTGACGTAAATGAGAGGATAGAGCCGGCCAATCTGTCTCATCTGTTGATTGACTCTCATGCTCGACAATTTCAGCAGTAATGACAGTATCCGCATGGGTGAGATGATCGAGGTACAGGTCGGAATTATCGTTCATAAAAGCCAAAGGATGAGGAAACCTAGAAGTTTAGAGACGTTAAAAGCCTTCTATCGTTCCAAAAAAAAATGGGAACCGCATTGTTAGAGACTGCCGCGCGGTTCCACTGCCGATCCTTGAGAGGAGAACACTATAAATAACTATAAGCTTATTAGGAATTTTTGTCAATACTTAATGAGAAAAATTTTCATTAAGTTGGGAGAGAGGGGAATCGACTAATTCGTAGATAGGGTTGGCTGAATAAATCTCAAAACCTTGTTGGGTAAGACTTTTAGACTTTTTTGACATCAAAAAGTGCCAGCCATAAAACCCCACACCCCACACCCCACACCCTACCCCCACGAAAAACTTTTTGCCGCAAACCCTAGATATCTATTGATACAAGCATCGGTCGAGCGGGTTAGCGGCTCGATGTGCTTCAATAATTCTATAGTTTTTATTTTCCTTGTCGTATCATGCCACGTCCCCCGAAGAAAACCCCTAGCACCCCTGAACCCCCCGAAGAGCCAATTAAAGCCACTCCTCCCCTACAACCTCTACAAATTATTAAAAAGGGTTCTAGGGCCGCAGTACCCCCCAAACCCCCGGAAACCCCTTCAGAAATCATCGAGGAAAAACCAGCCGCAGAAACGGTAAAATCAGTCAGTAGCGAGATAAAATCTCCTTTCCGTCCCCGTTTCGATTCGGCTCCTCCATTCCGAAAACCAATTCCCAAAGCAGAAATTCCCGTCATCGAAAAAGCGACGGGAGCCAATGGCGAAGTATTTAATCTGACCGATTCTGTCCTGATTACCGAACCTTTCGGTACTCGTATTGCCGCTATTATCGATAGTTTTTATGCCGATGCTCAAGGCGAAATCTGGGCCCGACTCAAACCAGTGGAAGTTAATCCCGATTGTCGCTGGGAACTGGCCTGTATTCGCTCTCAGGGTTTGGTAAAGGCCGAGTAAGACAGTTATCAGTTATCAGTTATCAGATTTGAGTTTTAAGTGTGCAGTATTAACAAGTAATTGATAGCGTTTCCCAAGCTAGTGAAGTACAGCTATTTTTCTTCCCTTTTGCCTTTTGCCTAAAATCCATAAGTTTTGTACCTCAGAAGACTGAAAAATGCTATATTTTTCATGATAATCTGTTTTTATCTGATATCATGTTGAACAAAATTCACTCTCTAAATTTGGGTTTAAATTATGATAACTACACTAATCGAACAAGAAGCAGAACCAATTTTAATTAGTGACTTAACTTGGAGAGAATTTAAAGCTGTTGAACAGCTAATCGATCGCCCGGGGTTAAGGTTATCTTTTTTAGATGGAGTTTTGGAGATTAGAAAAATGCCAGGGAAAAAACACGAAACTATCAAAAAACGTATTGCTTCCTTAGTAGAAATTTATTTAGAATTTTTGGGATTAGATTTTACTCCTACTGGTTCTGTCACCTTAGAAAATGAATTTGAAAAGGTTAAAAGAGAAGGTGATGAATCTTATGAATTGGGAGCAAATAGAAAACATCCTGATTTAGTGATTGAGGTGGTTGTTAGTAGTGGAGGAATTAATAAACTAGAAGCATACAAACGGTTACAAATTCCCGAAGTTTGGTTTTGGATGAATGATGAGTTATTGTTTTATAGTTTAGGAAATGAGAGATATGAAGCTGTTAGTAAATCGCAACTTTTACTGAGTTTAGATGTAGGTTTATTGCTGCGTTGTATTAATACAGAAAATCATGCTCAAGCACTGCGGGAATTTAGAGCAGGGATAAAAATTATTGAATTAACATAACAATATACAATGTTGATTTTTTAAGATTTTTTTATCACCATAACTCCAATTTATGAAAGCGATCGCCGTTGGGTAGTAAGCGATCGCTGTCTTCTTCAATTTCATTAATACTCAAATTCAAGAGCCGACTAATTATTACTCGTATTGCTCGAAGAATTGTTTTTACACAAAAAAGTTACTAACTGAAATTGAACCGACTCCAGGAAGATTTCCTTGATAACCCGTGATATTGATCATCAGATCATCAAAAGGAGAAAATGAAGAATCATTGTCATTAACAATTAAATAAGTTCCACTAATACCTGGAGTTGATACTTGAACAATGGCAGCACTGTTGCTTCCTAACGCTTGATTTCCAATCGTGCGTCCATTAGCATCCCCAAAAACGTTGTTTGCAACAATACTTAAAGTGGATGCAGTACTATCTGATGCACGAGTAAAAACAGAAGGTGCAGATCTTTCCAAGCCAGCCTTTGTTAAAAGATCAATTTTATCTCCTCCAATTTTAAAATCAGTAATGCGATCAGGAGCTAAAGCCGATGATTGTCCAAACTGAAATACAAAGGTATCATTACCTTCTAACCCAGTTAGCGTGTCTGCCCCCGCATTACCATTGATATAATCCGCTTTCTGAGTACCTTGTATTACATCACTACCAAATCCCCCAATAAAGTCATTGTTCTCAATCGTAGCAATTGCGGTAGAAGTTGTAATTGAAGCCCCATTAGTAGGGTAAATAAGTTGAACAGCAAACTGCTCATTTGTCTCCTGTTGGATATCATCACGAGTTTTTATAAAAATCGTTTTTGACGATTCTCCTGGCTGAAACGTAATGAAACCTTCCGTGGATTCGATATCAGAAAAATTTGCTGGATTGCTACCTACGCCATTAACTTGATAATTAACTGTATGGGTGAAATTTAATCCACCAGATCGTCGTACTATAAAAGACATGACTCCACCTTCTGTTACTATCGAGTTACTCGGTTGGATGATTGATAGCTTAGATAGACTAGTTGAGATCTCAATTGTATATTTAGTGTCTTGGTTAAATGTTAGAAAACCGTCACCCATTATCTCCAGTACATAGGAGCCTTTTTGTGCGGGAAAGTTGGTGACAGTTATTCCTGGGCTTAAAAACCCTGGTGGACTCCTCCAGATAGTGCTGCTATCGATTCGTCCGTCTAAATTTTTGTCCAAACCAAAAGCTGCGCTTAATAAGCCCACTGAAGCTTTAACACTTATTGTCATTGATAAATCTGATGGAAGTGAGAATGAAAAAAAATCATAACCTCCAATCGGTACTGTATCTGATAGTGTTAAGTCAGATGTCAGAGTTCCGAAATTACGTGTTGCCATCGCTTAATACCTCTTTTATTTTATTTAGGGTTTGGGTAAAGAGAGAGTGGAAATTACCACTCTCTCTTTAAGTTTCAAATTAGTTAGTCTCTCCCAATTTCAAGGTTTGTTAAAACGATCGCCTGCATTAGCAGTATTTTGAGAGGGCAATGGTGGTATGTACACCCCTAATACAGCTTTTGCAACACCTAATGGTGTTACTTTTAATGGTGTTGCTTTAGGATTCGTTCCAGGATTGTTCGAATTATGAGTAGTCATTGTTGCTCCTTGATTGAATAATTAAGAATGCCGTTTGGTGCTTGTGAAGTCGAGAGAATGGAGAATAACCACTCCCTCTTTAAGTTTCAAATTGGTTTACTGAGTTTAGGGTTTGGATTTGTTGCTTGGTGGCTGCGGTGGTGGTGGCGGTGGTGTCAAGACTTTTTCCGCAGCTTTAGCAGCAATGGCACCCACAACCGGGGGGATGAGCCATACTAAGGGAAAAGGCATAATTTTTCCTCCAGGTAGGAATTGTTTCTTTTTCTACGACCACGTTAACAAGTCTGTTATTTAATCACAAGGAAAAAATGGACACAAATCAAATCTTGTCCTGTCCTGTCCTTCCACCCAGATGATAGAGAATGATGACACAGCTAGTCTCTCTGCTATATAGCGGTGTGCAGTCGTATGAAGTACAGTGTCACGAGCTATAAACCATGCTAGGCAAAGCTTGGTCTGTATCTCACTCAAGCGCTTACCGCTATAGTATAAAAATGTAGCTATACAGCAGGTAGCGTCTCAGTCTGACCTCCAACCGGGAAAACCATCCATTGCGTTATTGGTCTGCTATCTCATAGGGAGATCGCAACCGCTGTAACTGATTGAAAAATCCCTAAATAGCTATCAACAAAGTCATTGTTACTTAACAAAATTTTTGATTGTGTTATTCAAAAAAAAGGACTTAGCTATGCCTAAAATAAAATTGCCTGAAGCAGATTTGATAAGACTGAGACATTTTCTGGGGGGTCTCAAGGATGAAAATGATAAAAAAATAACTCAAGATGATATGGCAAAAGCTCTGCATTATGGCGACAAAAAAACTATCTACCGCCATGTTTTTGACCGCAACAGTCAAGAAGTAAACAGTGATACTGTTGAACTGATTTGCAAGTGCTTTAATGTAGATCTTGCTAAGGGGGTTGATCTGGACTTGTGGAATCAACTGAAAAGTAATGTTAATACTCCAAATTTGGCAGTAAAAATTAGTTACCCTCCTGAATTCAAACCTTTAATTGAGTCTCGTACTAAGCGATTTGTGGGACGAGAATATGTAACTCAAGCCTTTCACGAATTTCGGAAAAATAACGATTGCGGTTACTTTACGATATTGGGGGAACCGGGTACAGGGAAAAGTGCGATCGCCGCTAACTATGTTATAAACAATCAGGCGATCTGTTATTTTCATATTGCTAGTCAAGGAAATAATACTCCTGAGAAGTTTTTAAACAGTATTCGAGAGCAACTTATTCAGCGTTACAAATTATCTAACGTCAATAGTGCTAATTTAGCCACCTTAGTCAACTTAGCTACAGAGAGGTTATCATCCAGTGAATCTTTAGTGATTGTGGTGGATGCTTTAGATGAAGTCATACAAGAGGTTGGGGCAGAGAATATTTTATTTTTACCAAGAAACTTACCCCAAAATGTCTATTTCTTCTTAACCAGAAGGCATTATCGAACGGATAGAGAAAGAAGGCTTTTTACAGAAGTAGATACCCCTCAACATGAATTGGATTTACGTCAAATGAAGGATATTTCTCAAAATGATATTAAAGAATGTATTGGGTTATTCCTGAATGACGACCCTAAGTTACAAGTATGGTTAAATCGTAATTCCTATACACAAGATGATTTTATCAAGAAGGTATCTGAAAGGGTTGTTGATAACTTTATGTATTTAGTTTGTTTAATGGACGCACTCACCAGAGAGCAATATACTAATTTTAATTTAGATGATTTACCTACAACTCTCAAAGATTATTATCACTTGCATTGGGAAAGAATGGGAATGAATCGTCCAGAAAACATTCATAAAAAGAAAATTTTATACTTGCTCAAGGAAGTTAAACAAAATAAAGGGAATATTTATGATGAATTTATTGTGGAGATACTGAACATTGACATTGATATTTTAGATCAAGTAATAACAGACTGGTATCAATATTTGCGAGAGGAGGAAAATGAGGATTTAATTTATTATGATTTTTATCATCAAAGTTTTTTTGAATATTTAACTCAAAAAAAAGAATTAAATACTGAGCAGAAAATTTTTCGGGAAGTCAATGAAGCCCTAAATCGTCACTGGGAACAAAATGATCCTGATGAATACCAGTATAATTAGCACTTAATGAACTTGTAAACGACATTTCCCATCTAAAAATGGATAAAAAAGAACGACAATTATATTTGGCGACAGTTCCTAGTAGTGCCTGCGAGTCTGGGAATCTCAAGCGTTACTATGGATGTTTAACCTGTTATCCTTTTATTTCTGATAAATTAAATCATCCGAGTTTTGATGTTCAAGATGTCATAAATGACTATGATTATATTCATCAATCTGATTTACGAAACCATCCTGATTATGATGCAGAAAGAACAGAAGCCTTAAAGCTAATTCAAGAAACGTTTAGGTTATCTGCCCATATTTTAAGGGAGCATCCTGACCAGTTAATTTCTCAGTTCTTAGGTAGGTTATCCTATCCATCTTTGTTAGAAAATTCTCATATTCAATCTTTTCTAGAGCAGGCAAAAGCGAAGATAGTTCCACCTGCTTTAATTCCTTATTTGGGAAGTTTACAGCCACCGGGTACTGGTTTAATTCGGACTCTTGTTGGTCATAACGGATTTGTTAATGCAGTAGCTATAACGCCAGATGGAACAAAAATTGTTTCTGCTGGTTGGGATGGTATGGTCAAAGTTTGGGATATAGAGACGGGGCAAGAATTACTCACGCTGATCCATAATCAGTGCTTAGTAAACACAGTGGCGATAAGCCCAGACGGAACAAAAATTGTTTCTGGTGGTAGCGATTGTACGGTAAAGGTCTGGGATTGCGAGACAGGGCAAGATTTGTATACTTTCACTGGTCATATCAGTGAAGTAAACGCAGTAGCGATAAGCCCTGATGGAACAAAAATTGTTTCTGGTGGTAGCGATTGTATGGTAAAGGTCTGGGATATAAAAACCAGACAAAATTTATTTTCTTTTATTAGTCATTTTGGTGATGTCACTGGAGTAGCGATAAGCCCTGATGGAACAAAAATTGTTTCTATTGGTCGTGATTGGATAGCTGATAGTACTTCTTCTTTGTCTATTACTCCTATTATCTATAACGGTAAAGTAAGAATCTGGGATGGCAACACGGGAAAAAAATTGTACTCTTTTACAGGTCATAGCGATAGTGTAGGGGGAGTAGCTATAAGCCGAGATGGAACAAAAATTGTTGCTGGTAGCAATGCAAAAGTAAAGGTTTGGGAGATAAAGAGCGGCAAAGAATTGTATACTTTTACGGGCCATAATGGTAATGTCTCTGGAGTAGCGATAAGCCCAGATGGAACAAAAATTTTTTCTGCTAGCGATGATTGTACAGTAAAGGTTTGGGATAGCAAAACAGGGCAAGAATTATACACTTTCACTGGTGATAGTCGTGAAGTAACCGGAGTAACGATAACACCAGATGGAACAAAATTTGTTTCTGCCAGTCGTGATCGTAGAGTGAAAATTTGGAATATTGATATAAAGAAAAAATCACACTCCGTCCTTACTGGTCATAGTAGTCAAGTAAATAGACTAGCAATAACATCAGATGGAACAAAAATTGTTTCTGCTAGCGATGATTGTACAATAAAGGTTTGGGATAGTAAAATGGGCCAAGAATTGTACACTTTCACTGGTCATATCCGTGGAGTAAATACACTAGCAATAACACCAGATGGAAGAAAAGTGGTATCCAGTAGTTATAATGATTCGACAATCAAAATCTGGGATATAGATACAGGACGAGAATTTCATACCATTACTCAGGATGTGATATACAGATTACTGATAACATTAGATGGAACGAAAATTGTTTGTAGTGGTTATAATGATTCGACAATCAAAATCTGGGATATAGATACAGCAGAAGAATTATTTGCTTTTAGTGTCTCTAGTCATTTGTTGAGTGAGATAACACCCGATGGAAAAAAACTTGTTTCTGCTGGCAATCCTGTTGATAACCTTTATGGAGGTGGTGATGATTCGACGATAAAGGTTTGGGATATACAGACAGGACGACAGTTACGCTCTCATACACTTAATAGTAATAAAGTAATGGGAATAGCCATTACTTCGGATGGAACAAAAATTGTTTCTATTAGTGATGATTCGACGGTAAAGGTTTGGGATATGGAGACAGGAGTAGAGTTACGCTCCCTCATCGGTTGTAGTAGTACATTAGGGGGATTACCCATAATAGCCATAACACCCGATAAAAGAAAAATTGTTTTTAATAGCTATGATTTATATAACACAATAAAAGTCCAGGATATAAATACGGGGAAATATCTGATTACCCTTCCTAATGAGAGTAAGATTACCGCAATCGTAATTTCTCCTGATGGGAAAAAAGTTATTGCGGGAGATGAAGCAGGTCGGTTACATTTTTTAGAATTAATTGTTTAATCTCTAGTGCGAGCTAGGGAAGAGTTATTTGCGTTCAACCTGTTTAACCCGAAATAGATTTAGGATTTTGGCGATCGCCTCTAGCTCTTGAAAAAGAGGATAATTCCGTGAGTAATAATAGAGTAGAGAGTTTATTTGAATAGACATAGACGAAAGACCTGAAAATTGTCTAAATCGAGATATCTAGCTGACATCGTGACTGTGAATTTCTCCACAGTCAATACTAAAAATTTATTTAGAATCATATAGGACTTACGCAAGATGTGACTGAAAACCTTATTCTTGCGTAGGGGTAATTCATGAATTACCCCTACTTTCGTTCCCTTTTGCGTAAGTCCTGTCATACTGTTTGACATAGAGTAACACATAAGTTACTATAGCAGTATGTCTATTATCAAAGTTTAAGAATATCTTAAAGAAGATGGTTCAAGTCCTTACCAAGAATGGTTTAATAGCTTGGATACCCAAGCAGCTGCGAAGGTAACAGTTGCTAAGTCTCGTTTGGAATTAGGCAATACATCAAATGTTAAATGGTTTGATGGAATTGGTGAATATAAAATTGATTGGGGTCCTGGATATCGGATTTATCTAGCTCAAGATGGTAAACAGCTTATAGTTTTATTTGGTGGGGGAACAAAGAAAAATCAGCAATCTGATATTAATCGTGCTAAAGAATTATACCAAGAGTACAAAAGACGAAAAAAAGAAATTAGCAAAGAGCAAGCAACTGACAACGATAATAGAGATAAGAGGTAGTTATTATGGCACTAACTAGAGACTTTAAAGAAACCGTTAATGCACGAGTACAACGAGATTCTGAGTTTGCGATCGCTTTACTTGATGAAGCTATTTCTCTTTTCCTGAATGGTGAACCAGAAACAGCAAGACTGATTTTGAGAGATATTGTCAATGCAACAGTAGGTTTTGAACAGTTAGCAATTGAAACTTCTAAACCTAGTAAAAGTTTACATCGGATGTTATCAGCAAAGGGTAATCCAACGATGGATAATTTGACGGCTATTTTCAATGTTTTGCGGAAAAAACTGAATGTTGATATTAATGTGAAAACGACGGTTATTTACCATTAAAATTCCATTATCTTGAATAAAATAGCGATGGTGCGGAGCGAACTGACAAGTCAGCGCTTGCGCTATCGCATTTCCTCACATTGACAAAAAAAGACAATTCCTACGGAGTGCTTCGCTATTAAACCAGCGAGTCATAGGATTTTATGATTCACTGGAAATTTTGATTGTAGATGATTTTGGGGTTAAGGTGTTGGAATAGATTAACATTTACGCCAGAATCACAGTAATTCTATATTGATTTTCCGTCATCACAACTTCAGTTGATAACCTTTCTTCCATTGGTAAGGCATTTTTCCGCCTATCAAAGATAAATAACCAACCAAAATCTAAACCCAAACCTCCTAAATAAGATTCTAATTGTTCAATTCCATCAGCTTGGGGATCGCGTTTTTTATCTCTCCACACCTTCAATTCAATCCCTAAAATTACATTTTTATACTGCAAACATAAATCCATTCTATCGCTACCAATTGCATATTCCCTTTCTAAAACTCCCCCACCATTAACCACACGATGTAAAAAAGCCATTAATACTATATGTGGGGCGATTTCATGGTAAGCAGCACTACTTAATAAAGGTTCGACCTGTTGTCGCCAAAATTTGAGAAATGCTGTTAATAAACCATCTATATTTAACTTACCTTCTGTTGTTAACCAACTAGGACTAATTAAAGGTAAACTGTCCTGAGTTCCTTGGACTAAAACGCGGGGAATTAATTCACGATATATGGGGTTAGAAATAACTAATCCCCCCATCGGATCACGTCTTAATAATCCTAAATCTATTAAATATTGGCGATCATCTGCTAGGGTATCGGGTAAGGTTTGCCCTGCTAAAATCGGTTCAATAATATTTTTAACTCGTTTT